>SKPR01000146.1 GCA_007119455.1 Candidatus Brevefilum sp.
CCACATTTTTAGGTCTGTTTATTGCCGTGTCGGTAAGTGAGGTTTTTGAAGCTCAGACCTTCTCAAATTTTATCCGATTTCCAATGCTCTTTCTTTGTGGCTTATTCATCCCAATCCATGTGCTTCCCCCCTATTTACGGCCACTGTCTTATGTCTTACCCTTAACTTATGGTGTGGACATTCTCAAATATGGCATTATTAATGATGGTGCGCTGCCTATCGGGTTAAATTTCCTGGCAATCTTTTCTTTTTGCGTCATACTTTTCCTGATCAGCCTACGCAATATCCATAAAAGATGGATTCTATAAACCCTTACAGCATGATATCAACACAACCGGGTTCTGAAGCGCTTGCTTGTGTGCGCCTCAAGTATGCTAACCGAAAATAAATAAGCCGCCGTGCTATAATTTATCTCAGTAAAATCGGAGTCAGGGAAGTCCCTGATCATCAGAAAAGGCAAGCGTTTATGACCGAGATTGACCCCCAACGACAAGAAAAAGCAAAGGAATACGCCCAAATCAAGCGCCGCATGTGGCTGGTGGACATGGCCGGCAGCCTGCTGTATGCCCTATTGTGGCTCGTTACCGGCTGGTCGACTGGACTGCGCGATTGGCTGCTCAGCTTCACAGAAAACCCCTATTTACTGGTGGCCTTATATGCGGTGATATTCGGTGGCATTTATTATGTGCTCAACCTGCCCCTGAGTTACCTGGCTGAGTTCGTTTATCCGCACCGCTATGACCTTTCCACACAGTCTCTCAAAGACTGGCTGCTCGACCAGGTGAAAGGCCTGGGGGTTGGCGCTATCCTGGGGCTGATCCTGATCCAGGTTATTTACTTGATATTACGGGTGACCGGCGACGCCTGGTGGCTGTGGCTCTCGGGCGCTATGCTGCTGTTCAGCGTGATACTGGTCAACCTCGCGCCGGTCTTGATCATGCCAATCTTCAATAAATTCACACCCCTGAGCGAAGAACACGAAGACCTGGCCGAACGCCTGATCCGCCTGGCGGAAAAAGCGGGTACGGAGGTCAAAGGGGTGTATAAAATGGATATGTCCCGCCGCACTCGCCAGGCCAACGCAGCCCTGATGGGGAGCGGTAATACCCGACGGATCGTCCTGGGAGACACCCTGATTGAAGAGTTCTCACCGGATGAAATTGAAACCGTATTGGCCCACGAATTGGGACATCATGTCAACAAGGATATGCCCATCCTGATCGGCTTCAGCACCCTGTTAATTACCCTGGGATTTTTCCTGGTTTCACTGGTCTTGAATTGGGCTGTCAACACCTTTGGGCTGACAGGGGTGGCCGACCCGGCTGGCCTGCCCGTGCTGATGATTTTGCTCTCACTTTACCAGCTGGTGGTGATGCCCATCAGCAACGCGTTTTCACGTTGGCGCGAAAGGATGGCAGATGATTATGCCCTTGAAACCACTGATAAACCGGAGGCCTTCGCTTCAGCATTCAAACAACTCGCCAACCAGAACCTGGGTGAGGTTGACCCGGAACCCTGGGTCGTGTTCCTGTTTTATAACCACCCCCCCTTGCGGGACCGGATCACGAAAGCAGAAAACTGGCAGGCGGCTTAACCAGGCCTGTTTATTGATCACGGTGATGACTTTCAGCCCTGATCCGTAATAATTATCGATAACACTACATCGACTTTTCAAACAAATTTCGGCCCTATCGGCCAGATACACCAGGCACCTCACGAGGAGAATAGCGAACACCCGACATAAAATTGAATCCATGATCTGATTATGGTATTCTGCTCAATATGGAAAAAAGCACAACTGCCCTGGCTCACCCAAACATCGCTTTCATCAAGTTTTGGGGATTAAAAGATGAAACGAACCGCATCCCATCGAATGGCTCGATTTCGATGAATATCGGCTGCCTTTCAACCAAAACGACCGTGACCCCTGATCCAAATTTAGAAAAAGACACCCTCACATTGAATGGTGTAAGTGTCCGTGGTGCAGGCCTGACACGGGTCAGGCAGTTCATGGACCGACTCCGGCAAATGGCCGAAGGTCAAAGCTTTGTGCACATCGAAAGCGAGAACAACTTTCCGATTGGGGCCGGGGTGGCTTCTTCAGCCTCGGGATTTGCAGCACTGGCACTGGCTGGCACGAGTGCACTGGGGCTTGAATTATCAGAACGTGAATTGTCAGGTCTGGCGCGCTTCGGTTCCGGCTCGGCCTGCCGATCAATACCCGGCGGTTTTGTGGAATGGGTGACTGAGCCACACTCGGGGAATACCTATGCGAAATCCATAGCCGCGGCCGATCACTGGAACCTGGTTGACCTGATCGCCATCCTGAGCGAACAACATAAACCGGTCGGTTCTGAAGCCGGGATGCGTGAGGCTGCTTCCAGCCCCTTGCAGGAAGCCCGGACTCGTGATGCCAAACGGCGGTTAGACCTGTGCCGGCAGGCCATCCTCAATCGGGATTTTGAAGCGCTGGCAGCTGTCACCGAGCTTGACAGCAACATGATGCACGCGGTGATGATGACATCCGAGCCACCGCTTTTTTACTGGCACCCCCATTCTCTGGCCATCATGAAAGCGGTGAAGGAATGGCAACAAGAAGGCCTGGCGGTTACCTATACCCTGGACGCTGGCCCAAATGTGCATGTGATCGCCACACAAGCGGCCATGGGCCAGGCCCTGTCCCGATTGCGGCAGTTTCCGTTTGTGATGGATGTGCTCAAAGGTATCCCCGCTGGACCGGCAAGGTTAATAAAAGGGCAATCGTAAAGTCATTCATTTTAACTAAATCAATTATATGGGTGTTCTAATCACCTCATCCGGCGCTTTGCGCCACCTTCTCCTCAAGGCGAAGGCTTTTTAAAACATTTATTAAAGGGCGGATCTCAATGTTTTGCTAAGATGAGTGATATCATCCATAGTTTTCGCCAACTTTGCGATTGCACTGAGGTTGATACAGAACGACTCCCGAAATTAGACCCTGCAGGTATAATTAAGCAACATTAAAGAATCAATCATCCCATGGTCACAACGACTATGGGTCATTATGAGGTAAACATGAACGTCGTTTTTTTAATTTTACAGGTTGTTTTCATAATCGGGCTGCTGATCTTTTTTCATGAGCTCGGCCATTTTCTATCCGCGCGAGCGGTTGGCGTTCCCATAGAAGAATTTGGCTTTGGCTATCCACCTCGTTTAGCGAAAATCGGCGAATGGCAGGGGACAGAAATCACCTTGAACTGGATCCCGTTTGGCGGGTTCGTCAAGCCCAAGGGTGAAGCTGACGATTCCATCGAAGGCGGTATGGCAGCTGCACCAGCCTGGAAGCGCCTGACGATCGCCCTCTCGGGTCCTGTGATGAACTTCCTGATCGGGATTTTACTGCTTGTGGTCATTTACAGCGCGATCGGGACACCGGCCTCCAACGAGGCAATGATCACCCAGGTAGCGGAGAGCTCACCGGCCATGGAAATCGGCCTGCAACCCGGCGATATCATCCTGGCTGTTGAAGGCGAGTCGATTGAAGACATCAACAACCTGATCGATATCATCAACCAGCGGGCTGGCGAACCCGTGGTGGTAACGGTAGAGCGGGAAGGCGAGATCGATACATACACGATCACTCCCAGGGAAAACCCACCAGCCGGAGAAGGTGCGATGGGTGTTGGATTAAGCAACCCCCTCAAACCCACCCCCTTTATCCAATCTGTCGGTTATGCGCTTGAGATGACCGGGTTCATCATCCGGGAAACGGTATTATTGCCGGTGCGGCTCATACGCGGCACTGTTGATCCGGCTTTAGCACGCCCAGTTGGTTACAAGGGTATCTACGATATTTACAGCCAGGCTGTCGAGATGGACCAGGAAACGCAAATCCCCACGGCTGAGCCCTTACCGATCTTTACGATATCCATTATCGCCAATATCTCCCTGGCGCTGGGCATCACCAACCTGCTGCCCATCCCCGCATTGGATGGCGGGCGAATCCTGTTCACATTGCCGGAGCTGATCTTCGGCAAACGCATCCCGCAGGAATGGGAAAACGCGGTGAACACCGTCAGCTTCTTGCTGTTGATCCTGTTGATGGTTGTGATCACAGTGCTCGACTTCACCAGTCCGATCGTGCTCCCCTGAGTAAGCGGACAGAGGATAAAAACATGGGAACGACAGATAATCGAGTTTTCGAATTTGAATCCGTAAAAAAGGCTTTGTTGAATCGAGAAGCCCCTTTTCCGCCTGGCATGATTTACTATTTTTCGGATATCAGCCGGGAGGACCTGGCGCTGATTGAAAAAGTCTGGCCCGAGGTGTGGATCGAACGCCGGCGCGGCCTGCTGGAGGATATGGAACACCTGGCAGAAGGGGACACGCTACTGTATTTCGATCACATGGCTATCATGTGCCTGGGTGACGAAGACCCGGTTGCGCGGGCAACTGCCATCCGGTTGTTGTGGCAATCTCGTAAGGAAGAATTAGTGCCTCTTTTCGTGAAACTACTCAATGAAGACCCGGAATCGATCGTGCGGGCTGCAGCCGCGACCGGTTTGGGTATCTTCGTCTACCTGGGAGAGCTGGATGAGATCAAGAAAAATACCTATCAGACGGTATTGGAAAACCTGATCCAGGTGCACCTCGGCTCGGATGACCGCCAGGTGAGAAGGCGCGCTTTGGAATCCCTGGGTTATGCCAGCCATCCTGACATTCCGGATTTTATTCAACGCGCATACGATAAGAACGATGAAGACTGGCTCCAGAGCGCATTGTTTGCCATGGGCCGTTCCTATGACCGCCGCTGGACGAAGTCCGTGTTGCGCATGTTCAACCATCCCGATTCAATCGTCCGATACGAAGCCATCCGGGCAGCGGGAGAACTGGAAGCCGAGTCGGCCCGAGACCTCCTTTTTGACCTGCTTGAAGAAGGCACCGATGACGATGATATTTATTACGCCGCCATCTGGGCCCTGACCAAGATCGGGGGGGAGGGTGTGCGGGACTTGATTGAGGAAGCACTGGATGCCACAGAGGATATGGATGAAGTGCTGTTCCTGGAAGAAGCCATGGAAAACCTGGATTTCACAGAACAGGTTAACCTGTTTGATATGATGTATATCAAAGGGAAGGATGGCGACCTGGACGATTGGCTGGATGAAGATATGGACAGCATTTGATCTCGTTGTTATGGGCTAATGATGGGCTGATTAAATTGTCAGCCCTTTTTTGTTTAAGGAGAACATTGTTCTTTTCGGTCTGCTCCAATTTTTGGGACCGGGTTTTGAGCCGCATCGTTTCTGCATCAAATGCGTTTGTCGATCTACCTTGACGATTTGTTTCCGTCAATCACGCCTGATCCCTGAAGGCAATGCTTTAATCTGCGGTGAGTCTGGATTTTATATTTTGTAGGTGCCGTCCCTATTAGGTAGAATCGATATAAAAGAACAAAAAGGAAAGACAGCTTATGAACGAAAATGAAAAACATCAATTACATGCACATATTGAAGGCAATGTCCAGGGCGTTGGTTTCCGCTATTACACACTGAAATCTGCCCGGGACCAGGACCTGACCGGCTGGGTGCGCAACCTGCGTGATGGCCGGGTAGAGGTGCTGGCGGAGGGTGAACACAAAGATCTGAATCAACTACTGGCTGACCTGCGGAAAGGCCCGGTCAGCGCGGATGTGCGTAATGTTGATTATGAATTTAATGACCCCAAGGGGGAATTTGACGATTTCCGGGTTCGCTCGACGGTTTGAGTATTTGATGGGGGGGAATTGTGAATTATGAATGGTGAATGGTGATTGGTGAATTGTGAATGGTGAATGGTGAATGGTAAAAGGTAAAAGTTTTTTGTAGGGCGGGATGCGTTTTTCATCCCGCCGATATTTCCAAAGGAAGCCATTAACCTTTTGCTTTTGGTAAATTATCGCCGAATGCGGAAAGCCAAATATCAAAAATCTGTTTCTAATAAATCGTGAAGAGACCGGAATCTGGCAAAAAAGAATATAGGGTGCAGGCAATCAGACTGTAGCCGACAATTGTGGTGAGTTCAGGTCAATTCGGTACAGGCAGTCAGACCGTAGCCTACATTTGTGGTGAGGTCAAGTCAATTCGGTACAGGCATTCAGACCGCACCCACCTAAATCATTGACCGGAAAGCAATTGCACTTTTTTCCAGGGCGGGAGATCTGATTCGTCGGCCAGCATGGCGCGCAACTCAAAAACCTGGTCACGGAGCAGGGCGGCCCGCTCAAACTCAAGTTCCTGCGCGGCAGCCTTCATCTGTTTTTCGAGTTCAGTAATCATGCGTGCCAGCTCCTTTTGTTCCAGGCGGCTGGCTTTGCCGCGCATATCTGCACCTTCGGTGACACCGGCATCTCGAGCCAGCCGGTCGGTCAGATCCCGTACCGCTTTGACCACACTGGCAGGTTCGATGTGATGTTCACGGTTATATTCAACCTGGATTTCCCGGCGGCGATTGGTCTCATCGATGGCCATGCGCATGGCGTCCGTGATCCGGTCGGCATACATGATCACCTGACCATGCAGGTGCCTGGCCGCCCGTCCAATTGTCTGGATCAGAGCCGTCCCGGAGCGTAAAAAGCCCTGTTTATCGGCATCGAGGATGGCCACCAATGATACCTCCGGCAGATCCAACCCTTCCCGGAGGAGGTTGATGCCCACCACCACATCAAACACGCCCAAACGTAGATCGCGTAAAATGCCAACCCGCTCAAGCGTATCGATCTCAGAGTGAAGGTAATGCACTTTCAACCCCAACTCGAGCAGGTAATCGGACAGATCCTCCGCCATACGCTTGGTCAGTGTGGTGACCAGGACGCGCTCGCCCCGTTCCGTCCGCCGGTTGATCTCGCCCACCAGGTCATCCACCTGCCCTTCGGTCGGCCGAACGATCACTTCAGGATCAACCAGGCCGGTCGGACGGATGATCTGCTCGACAACCTGGTCTGCTTTTTGCAGTTCATATTCGGCCGGTGTAGCCGAGGTGTAGAGGGTGAAGCCCATTTGCTCTTCAAACTCCTCAAATTTAAGGGGACGGTTATCGAGGGCGGAGGGCAGGCGGAAACCATAATCAATCAACACCTTCTTCCGCGAGCGATCTCCGTTATACATGCCCCGGATTTGAGGGACCATCATGTGGCTTTCATCCAGCACCAGTAAGTACTCTTTCGGGAGGAAGTCGATCAAAGTCCAGGGGGGTGAACCGGGTGGACGGCCGTCAATATGCCGGGAGTAATTCTCAATTCCCGAACAATAGCCCATCTCACGCAGCATTTCCAGGTCGTAGCGCGTGCGCTGTTCCAACCGCTGGGCTTCCAGAAGCTGGTCCGCTTTGCGCAGCCTGACCAGTTGTGTTTCAAGTTCAGCCTCAATCGCCTCCAGCGCCTGGTCCATGCGCGCCTCTTCGGTGATGTAGTGCTTGGCCGGGTAGATTTCCAGCGAGTCAAGGGTTTCAAAGACCTCACCGGTGAGGGGGTTGACGGTGATGATCCGCTCGACCTCATCCCCAAAAAAGCTGATGCGGAAAGCCCGGGTGTCA
>SKPR01000213.1 GCA_007119455.1 Candidatus Brevefilum sp.
ACCCTGGTAGCACGGGGTCAGACTTATCGCCAGGTAGCGGCCACATTGAACATCAGCGAGCGCACAGTCAAATATCATATGGGGGAGATCCTGGACTGCCTGCACCTGGAGAACCGAGCCCAGGTTATTACCTATGCTGCCCGCAGGGGATTGACGCGTATGGATGAATAGTTTGTGGCCGGTAGCTCATGGCTGAAACCTCAAAGTTGATAGCTGAACGTTTGTTGTAAGCGGACCTGTAGGGTGCGGTTCGAAAGTGAACGCACCGCTTGCTACTTAAATTTAACAACAATCCGATCCACTCACCAGTAGTTTATTAATATCTACATGGACCAGTAGGATGCGCACAAAATAGTTGCATAGCCTACGAGGGCACTAACGGTGGCAGGGAGTTCTTAGACCATTCACCATTCTCCATTCTCCATTCTCCATTCTCCATTCACCATCCTCATAATTACTAAACTTGTACTTTTTTTTATACCAGACTGTCCTTTCAGACATTCTCTTAGGGACATATTTTTTGTATGCTGGATTCATCCACAGGAAAGAGGCACAGGATGGCCGCCAAAAAATGCGTGCTGGTTTATGGAAGGTCTTTGAATCTAGCCGGCCTTGCTGCCTGCCTCAAGCTGGATGCCAGCCTGGATGTCAGGTTATTGAACCCTCACCAACCTGATGCAAGAGAAAGGTTGGATGTAATTAACCCTGAGACCATCATCTATGACCTGACCGATCCGCCCACGGACCTGGACCTGACTCTGCTGGGCGAACGGCCCGGCACTCAATTAATTGGTGTGGACCCTTCCAGCGATGATGTGCTGGTATTGACGGGCAAGCGCAGGCGCGCCGTGACGATGCGAGAACTGGCTGGGCTGGTGGCTGCCAATGGTAGATATTCCACCGAACCGGACAATGAAGCAGGAGGTGTAATTGAAGCGAAGTAAAAAACGAAGAAATGGGCTGTCTAAAAAACACAGCCACAACCTTTACCCTGTAAGAACAATTAGAAGCAATATAAAAGGAGACATAAAATGAAACGGCTCATTTATTTATTCATGTCAGTCATACTCCTGACCGGCTTGTTGCCCCCACAAACAGCTGTGGTCCAAGCCTGCTCCCCGAATGTTGTGGTGTTAAATAATGCTGACAGTGGGGCAGGTTCATTACGGCAAGCGCTATTGGATGTGTGCGCTGATGGGACAATCACATTTGACGCGAGCCTATCAGGGACACAAATTACCCTCACCTCACAGTTAACCGTCGATAAAAACGTGACCATCGATGGATCGGCACTGGCTGCGATGGTGACTATTAGTGGTGAAGAAACAGTCCGAGTATTATTCATTGATGGCGATTACGCAGTAACCCTGGATCGTTTAATCATCGCAGATGGCAAATCCGTAGATGGTGAAAATGACTCCGGTGGGGGCATAAAAAATGATGGGGGCACCCTGACAGTCGTGAACAGTGTCCTTTCCAATAATTATGCGATTTGGTCAGGAGGGGGAATACATAATAATGGTGTAATGACCCTGATAAACAGCATCATTGAATTTAATTATGCACATGGTGCAGCCGGTGGGGGGATCCACAACACCATATCAGGGATTCTAACGGTGATCGACAGTAGCTTCATAGAAAACACTGCCTCACAGGGAGGTGGATTAGTCAATGATGGCCAGTTGACTCTATCAGGCAGTACGCTGAAGGGAAATACGGCCGGATTGGGTGGTGGAATTTATAATTTTGGAACAGCTATCATTGCCAATGCCACATTCACAGAGAACGAAGCTGGCGTAGGTAGTGCTATTTACACATTTGGAACGGTGTCCCTGCTTAACAGTACATTTTCGGGTAATACTGGATCGCATACTTTGATAAATAACGGGAACAGTGCAGAGTTAACCATCATTAACACAATCATACATCACCCTGAATGGTTATGGGGTTGTGCTAATGACAATAATGGCACAATTATTGAATCTAAAAATAACCTGATCGGCTTCGGGAATTGTGGCGATCACACAAATAATGCAGATCCCATGCTGGCAGCCCTTGCAGACAACGGCGGACCGACCTGGACGATGGCATTATTGGAAGGTTCACCCGCTATCGATGCCGGTGATGGCGAAATCTGTTCTGGTGAGCTGATCGGCGGCGTGGATCAACGCGGGATTGCACGCCCGCAGGGATCAGCATGCGATATTGGCGCGTATGAATATGAAGGTGTTGAATCGCCGACACTGGTTGTTAATTCAATAAATGACAATGACGATGGCGTCTGTAATGAAACGCACTGCAGCCTGCGCGAAGCTGTCAAATATGCCAATAACGGTGACACGATTACTTTCGATCTTGACTTCCCGACTGAGATTGTTTTGGGTTGGCGAATCCGGATTGATAAAGACCTGACGATCATTGGCCCAGGTGCTCATTTGCTGGCTGTCAGTGGTAATGAGGTTGACCATGAACCGATATGGGATACGGAGGATTCCGGTCAAGGTGGTGTTTTTTGGGTGCAGGGCCAGTATGCCCCTTCCAACGGAAGCCTGCTGCCGATCGAGGTGAGCATTTCAGGGTTAACAATCAAGGATGGCCGCGCACGTGAAGGTGGTGGAATATATAACCATTCATTAAGCACACTGGTGATGACCGACTGTGTAATTGGTCCCAATAATGTTGTTACAGAGGCCGGGGGCGGGATTTCAAATAAGTATGGCATCGTGATTTTGGAACGTTGTGCAGTCGAAGGCAATCACGGCACCGGCTCAATTGGCGGCGCAGGCATTTTCACCGCCAACGGTGGTGAAACAACGCTAATTAATTCAACCGTAAGCGGAAATGTAACCAACAACTTAGGCGGCGGAATCCTGGCTTTTTATGGTGGTACCGTCAACCTAATCCATTCAACCATCACCGGTAATAGGGCCAATGATAATGAAGATTCCTCTGGTGGCGCCGGTGGTGTTTTTATTCAAGGTCCCTTGTATTCTGTTCCTGGGGGTGAAGTAGTTATCCACAACAGCATTATTGCAGGTAATCTTGATAAATCAGCCGATAATATTCGACCGGATGTCTTCGGTGCATTTACCTCGCAGGGCGGTAATCTGATAGGTGATGGCACCGGTTCAACAGGCTGGATCGAAGATGATGATATTAAAGATGATGATTTGGTCGGTGACGATTCTGAGCCAATTGACCCCAAACTGGGCAGCCTGGATACGAACGCTCCCGGAACCACACCCACCCACGCCCTGCTGGTTGGCAGCCCGGCAATCGACACGGTTGAGTGCGCTGAAGGTGTGACGGTGGATCAGCGCGGCATTACACGCCCGCAGGGATCAGCATGCGATATTGGCGCCTTCGAACTGGAATCAACGGAAAGTTTTGGCGAGCTGAAGATCAGTAAAGTCTTTGACCCGCTGACCTCTGGTTTCATCGGAAACTTCACGATCCACTATAACTGCGGCACAGCTCATACAGGTACGGTGGTGGTTGGTGCGGGCCAATCACAGACGATTACCGGCATCCCGACTGGAACCCAATGTACGGTGACGGAACCTGTCTTGCCAACAGCACCTGCAGGCTGGACCTTTGGGACACCTACTTTCAACCCGGCAAATGGTACCGTCACCATCAGTGGGACAACCGCCGAGGTGACTGTAACCAACACGATCAGCCGAGACTCGGGCTCGTTAAAGATCAGTAAAGTCTTTGAGGCTGGAGACTCCGGCTTCACCGGCACCTTTACGATTGAATTCGACTGCACGGACGGCACAAATGGATACTTTTATCCTTCTTCTTTGTTTAGAACAATAACATACAGCAACATCCCGGCTGGGACAGAATGTACGGTGACCGAAAAGACATTGCCAGAAGCGCCTGAGGGATGGACCTTTGGAAACCCGACCTACGACCCGTCAGATGGCAATGTCACAATAATTAGTGGAGAGACTGCTGAGGTGACCATCACCAATACGATCAGCCGTGACACGGGCTCGTTGAAGATCAACAAGGTCTTTGACGCAGGAGCATCTGGCTTTGATGGCGAGTTCACAATCCATTACAACTGCGGCGTAGGGCATACCGATACGGTGTCGCTTGAGGCAGGGGCATCGACGACGGTCAGCAGCATCCCGACTGGGACAGAATGTACGGTGACGGAACCTGTCTTGCCAACAGCACCAGCAGGCTGGACCTTTGGAACCCCAACATTCAACCCGGTAGATGGTGCCGTCACCATCATCAGTGGGACGACCGCCGAGGTGACTGTAACCAACACGATCAGCCAGGATCTGCCAGAACTGGGCGAGCTGAAGATCAGCAAAGTCTTTGACCCGCTGACCTCTGGTTTCATCGGAAACTTCACGATCCACTATAACTGCGGCACAGCCCATACAGGTACGGTGGTGGTTGGTGCGGGCCAATCACAGACGATTACCGGCATCCCAACTGGAACCCAATGTACGGTGACGGAACCTGTCTTGCCAACAGCACCAGCAGGCTGGATCTTTGGAACCCCAACTTTCAACCCGATAAATGGTACCGTCACAATCAGTGGGACGACCGCCGAGGTGACTGTAACCAATTTGATCAGTAAGGATATTTTTATCATCATTTTTCCATTGTTCTTCAAATAAGGTCAGGTTATTATGATCACCCTGCCGTGAAAAAATGAGAAAAACGTCTGCTGGAACTATTAATAACACAAATCGGTTGGTTTGATGTGACTCAGGACGATCTGATCTTGAATCAAGCGTGTGAAAATCTAACAGCTGCGGGGCAACCAGGGTTGGTCGCCCCGCTGATTAGCCTTTAAATTATCTTATAATGCCAGTTCTGCAATCAGCACATCCAGGGCGATATCCCCCGGCATTCCCCCGGTCTTCATATCCAGGTCGATCTCAAGCAATCGATGATAGATCTTCTCCAATTGACCCATATCAAACTGGCCAGCTTGCACACTCACTTTCTGAGCGACAAAGGGATGCTGCCCCAGTAGCCTGGCAACTTCCTGCGGATTTCCCCCTGCATCAAGGATTTCTCGTGCCTGGAGGATCAACCTGAACTGACGGACAACCATTCCGAAGAGCGGAATCAGATCCATCTCTTCCAGCAAAAGATGTAACATATTCAAAGCCTGCTGGCCATTGCGTGATCCAATTGCATCAACCAGGGTAAAAATATCACTCTGGTGCTCCTGATGCGTCAGCCGGCGGACATCATCATCGTCCACCGGCCGTTCAAAATTAACATAAGTCAGCAGTTTGGTAATTTCCTGTGCGGCCCGCTGGGTATTGTTGCCGACGTATTCAATCAGAGTCTTCACAGCCATAGGCGTAAAACTGCCCCCGCATTCTGCAGCCTTTTGACGAACCCAGTTCCCCATTTCATATTCTGTTGGCAGTCTGCAATCCATCACCAGGGCCCGTGATTCAGGCTGCCTGGCCCACTGAATCAGCCAGTGCTTCTCAGGAGTCGATTCCCAGCCCTTTTTATAATGTTTTGAATCCGGGATAACCAAAACCAGGGCTGTTGTTTGGGGGAGGGAGGCCAGCAATTCAAGAAAATCCTGACGTTCGTTTTGTTTGCCACGGCCAGCAAAGGGTTGCAGGGCATCTTCAAGGATGACCAAACGCCGGTCTGTTAAAAATGGCATGGCCAGCGCTGCTGTCCTTAAGTCGTTGAGGTTGGTCACCTTACCTGCCAGACGGGTGGTGTTCATTTCCGCCATATCAGGGTTGCCAAGTTTTTGGTAAAACTTGTTAATTTGCGATTCAATCTCAACCCTGTCGTCACCCCTCAGAATATAAACAACCGGCTTTACATCAGGCATAGGTCTGATTACCCCCGGGTATACACACGATGCATGCGCACCCCACCCCTGACGAGGGTCTCAACACGGTCCAGCTCCAGATTACCCGGGTCTCCTGAAGTGGTGAACCGCTGTTGAACCAGCGGCCCCAGGGGACGGACCAGAATCAGGGCTAATGTGGCCAGCAGGATGATCAGAGGTAGACGCTCCAGTTTTCTTTGGATTTTCTTTTCAGTTCCCAGAGTCCCCAGCCAGGCCGCCAGGCCAGCAGCCGCACCGGAAACGGCAAAATTCGTGCCACAGTTAGGGTGCATGACCAGATGGGATTCTCCGGCACGCAGCCTTTTCAACGCTTCAATGGCTGCTTCAGCCACATCTTCCGTGGTGACATTTCCCACGATGGTATACCCCATCGGTGAAGACATACCCCCCAAAGATACCGCTGGGTGCTTCTTGCTGAGTACGTTGATTGTGGCGTGCTCCAGGCCATGGTTGCGTTTCGAGCGTGAGATTGGTTTCATATCAAAGATTGAATTGCTCATAAAGGTTCCTGTTTCTCCTGACAAAAATTTACCCGCATGATCATGCATGGGGGTTCTGAAATCATTATAATGCCTGCTTTAATCTTGCAGTTGTTCGAGCATGGCGAATTTTAGCGCTTCAGCCAGAGAGCGCGCTTCCTGGACTTCAATGAAACCAGGCCAGGGCTCTTTGCGGTGCAATCGCCGGGGAACAATCGCCTGTTTAAAACCCAGGCTGGCTGCTTCCCTCAAACGGGTCGTAATCTGCCCAACCATCCTCAGCTCACCGGACAAACCAAGCTCACCGATCAACACCAGGTCTGCCCGGATTGGGTTATCACGCATGGAAGAGGTGATGGCAGCAGCCACGGCCAGGTCAGCCGCAGGCTCATCAATCCTTAAGCCCCCGACCACATTGACAAAGATGTCCTGCTCTGAAAGGCGGAGGTTGAGCCGGCGGGAGAGCACAGCCGTGATCAACAACAGCCGGTTGAAATCTATGCCATTGGGCGTTCGCCTGGGGTTGCCAAAATTCGTATGGCTGGTCAGCCCCTGTACTTCGACCAACAAGGGCCGAGTCCCTTCCATGGTCACTGCGATGGCCGAACCCGGTGCGTTGACCATCCTTTCAGCCAGGAAGGCTTCGGACGGGTTCTTGACCTCAATCATACCCCGTTCCTGCATCTCGAAAACGCCCACCTCGGATGTGGCACCAAAGCGATTCTTGACGGACCGCAGTAAACGGTAGGCCTGGAATCGATCCCCTTCAAGATACAAGACCGTATCGACAATATGCTCCAACACACGAGGGCCGGCAATTGTGCCCTGCTTGGTCACATGGCCAATCACAAATACGGCTATGCCAGAGGTTTTCGCCAGTTCCCTCAGGCGAGCTGCGCTTTCGCGAACCTGTGAAATTGACCCGGCGCTCGATTCCATTTCGGGCCTGTAGACGGTCTGGATGGAATCCACCACCAGCATCCGGGGATTGACCGCTTGCACATGCTCCAGGATGGCATCCAGATTGGTTTCAGTTACCAGAAATAGATCGTCAGGTAGTTCAATCTCCCCATTGCCTGACCCTCGCAGCAGGCGGATCGCGCGCATTTTGATCTGCCGGGCCGATTCTTCGCCAGAT
>SKPR01000114.1 GCA_007119455.1 Candidatus Brevefilum sp.
CCATATCCCGGGCACCACCAAGGTGCGCCGTAAACCAGTAACGCTCACCGGATTCCACACCCAACAAAACCCATTGCAACTCGATGGCCTGGGCATAAAACCGGGCCCGCTGAATGTGTTTGTCATAATCTGGATAAGTCCCTTTAATTTTTGAGATCAGTGATTCCCCATAGGTACTGAGCAAACTACCCAGATCTGTTGCCGGGTCACCCAGACCGGCAACGCCAAAGTCGATTACAGCGTTCAACCGCCTGGTTTGGTGATCGTAGAGGATGTGATAAGCAGACAAATCACCATGGATCAGGGCTGGTTCAAAGTCAAAATAATCCGGAATTTGTAAAGCGGGTTCAAATAGCGATTCAACCCACCCCATCTGATGGGGGAGCAAAAGGGGAAACACATTGTCGATAATACGGTCATGGATGTCCAGCCAGGTCTCCCGGGTGACGGGGGCCAGGGTTAGCGGAACTTTCCAATCCAAATCGCCAACAGGAGCCTGGTGAAGTTCTTGTAGAAAAGTGCCCAACTGGTCAGCGATGGATTGCTGGTCTTCATCACTGCGTTCTTTCCAGGTTTTCCGCAAGAAATCCTCACCGCTGATGTGCGGATAAACCATGTAACCATCATCTCGTTTCACAGGTGCAGGGACAGCCAGCGATACCCGCGTCTGCAAGAAGTGCATCAGACGGGTTTCCAGTTCCATCAATTCCTGCCCCCATTCTGTTTTAGGGAACCGGATCACCCATTCATTATTGACAATGACCACATCATTCACCAGGCCTTCCTGGTGTAATTCATAATTGTTGATTTTAACTTCGGGTAATACCCTCAAAATCTGCTCGTGCCAGTATTCATCCTGAACATTCATCATTAACATCACTCCTTGTTAACGTTTATAGTCGATTTGATGCTCAAAATGCAAGTATTTTATGGTTTTAATTTTCTTGGAGTGGCTTAATAATATTTCGGCGTATGAGGCGGCAACCAGGACGTGTGAACTATGAAAACAGGCTTTTTCAGTTCTTTTCACCCCTGGATCAACATAAAAATAATGGGTGGGCATAATTTCCTGGTCTCTCAACCCATGGAAAAATCAAAACCACGATCCAAGATCGGCTCAAGTAAACTTCAATCGAATCAGCGGAAAAAACCGCCCATAAGAAAAGGGCGGTTGATATTTACGATTTGATTATTGATCAATGGATATTGGTTACCCAAATATTAACACTCACGACCGAACCTGGATATTTAACTTCGGCAGAATCACCCGATGGACAAGCAATACCAGTCCGGACAGGCCGAAAGCCACCGCGAATACCAATAATGAGCTGGCAATATCGTTCATCAGGCTGGGATCAATCAGCATGACTACCGCCAGCGATAGCATCAACATCCCGCCGATCAATTTCAACACACGGCCGTGTTTTTCCTCCAGCTTGCTCGAACGCAGGGTGAAAACCGCCACGAGGAAAATACCCATTTCATCCAGCAGGTAAACCAGCATATAGACCAGCAGGAGCAGCACAAACGTTGTGGTGGTGACATTCTGGCTGGCCACGATATTGGACCAGATCACCGGAAAACCAGCTGTGCAGGAGAGTTCAACCAGGGCAATGCCCGCGGCAAACACGATTGTCGCACCAATCAAGCGCCAGGGCGAATCGCTGTGCTCCAGTAATTGTCGCATGCGTTTGAAAATACCGGGCTTTTTATTATCGCTGATTGTAAAGGAAATGCCCTCTTTGAACCAGAAATAATCTTTGATGTTTACCAGTGCAAATACCAGGGCAATCAATGCGACAAGTACCTGGATCCAACCCATAAATTGGAAAACACGCAATACTGAAAAGATGCCCGCGATGAAAACGCCATATAAAGCTGCCGTTACAAAGAGGAAAGTGGAGCCGACGATCAAAACATTTTTCCGTGAACCGGATTGTAACGTTATGGATAATAAAATCGAGAGTACCCATAATGAACAGGGGTTGAAACCATCCACAAAGGAGATGATTAATGTGCTGAACAGAAGTGAATGTCGCGAAAGATCAATGGTGCCAATTAATGGCAGAGTAATTGACTGCCCCGCTGGGGGGGGCGATTCATCATTGTCAGCAGGTGGTTCTGTGATGATCTCTTGCTCTTCAAAAAATGAATCGGGCAGAATCGCACGGCCCTTATCGGTATGGGGAGCTGCCAGGCTACGCTCGATCACGGTGTCCATCTCTGCCTGGATGTTCGGCCCAAAGCCTTCCCAATAGCGGTTGGCGATAAAGGTCGTGGGAACTACCCGGGGCTGCATACCATATGCTTCCCCAAACTCCTGGAATAGGGCCTGATTTTCAGGTATATGATACACCTCGAAATCGTGGACAACAATCCGAGGGTTTTCTTCGGCCAGGGCCGTCAGGTAGTTATAGGCTTGTTCGCAGTAAGGGCATCCCTCGCCTTCAAACAGGTAAACATTAACCATTTGAGTCTGGGCAAAGGCCCGAGGGATGCTGGCAAAGGCTGACAGCATCAGCACAGTTATGAGCATTAAGCCAAGACGGATGATGATTTCTTTAAGCCGCATGTACGGTTTGACTCCTTGTGTAACGACGAGTTAATTCGATGTCGAAACTTGATTCTAGTATCAGGCCATTAATGTGTCAACATCATGAAGTATTTATCTGATAACCTTCATACATTGATACAAGATCACGGATCCCGGTGAAATTTATTCGATCATCTTTCCCGTAGGCGCTGGCACAGTTTCGCCCGGAACCCCAGCCGGGGCTTTTTCCGGGAATATGTGCCGCGTGCGTTTGCAGATTTCAACCAGCAGGAGCATCACGGGCACTTCGATCAGAACACCGACCACTGCGGCGAGCGCAGCACCAGAACCGATGCCAAATAACAGAGCGGCTGTGGCAAAAGCCACCTCAAAGTGGTTGGATGTGCCAATCAGTCCCACCGGCGCAGCATCTTCATAGGGGAGTTTGAACCAGCGGGAAATGCCAAAATAGCTCAGGATAAAGATGATAAAGATCTGGACGATCAGTACAATGCTGATCCACAAAATGGTCAGCGGGTTTTCGATGATCACATCACCCTTGAACGAGAACAGCAGGATCAGGGTCACCAGCAGTGCCAAAATACTGACCGGGGTGAGCCATTGGATGAAGTGTTCATTGAACCAATCCAGCCCTTTTTTCTCAATTATGAGCCGGCGTGAGACATAACCCGCAGCCAGGGGCAAGGCCACATAGATCAATACTGAAAAGAGCATTGTCTGCCAGGGGATGATCATCCCAACGCCACCTAACAACCAGGCTGCCATCGGTGCGAACAGGAAGAGCATGCTCAACGAGTTAATGGCCGACATCACCACGGTCAGCTCGTTGTTGGCCTTGGCCAGGTAACTCCACATCAAGACCATGGCAGTACAGGGGGCGATCCCCAGCAAAATCGCACCGGACACATAACTTTGCCAGAGCTCGACTTCCTGCCCTGAGGCAACAATTTCGGTTCCCGGCAGTAAGGGCCTGAAGATAACTCCCAGGAAGAGAATCGCCAGGAAGTATTTTGTGAAGGGTTTGATCAACCAGTTGATCCCCAGCGAGATCAGAATGGGTTTCGGTGATTTTGTTACCTTTACTAACTGGCTGAAGTCCAGTTTCACCATGATCGGGTAGAGCATGAAGAACATACATACCGCAATCGGGATGGAGATCTGTGCCACCGAAAATGAGTCGAGGGCTACAGCCAACCCGGGGGCCAGGCGACCCAGGGCGATCCCGACGCCAATGCACAACAGGATCCATAAGGTCAGGTACTTCTCAAAGAATGATAATTTTTTCTCTTCCTCCATTAATTTTCTCCTTTGAACAAGATCGTGAATTCATCAACAAGACGATAGGTCATTTACAGCAAACTTCCTGGTTCATTATTGCTGGGGTGGGCAATCGGATGTGCGTGCCTGAATGCGAGCTGGATCTGTCAGCCTCGTAAATTCTAGGCGGAAGCCAGCCAGGGCTTCCTGGTTAATATAGTAATGGACCCAGCGAGCATCTCTTTCGTCACGGATGGCCGTGATCAGACCACCCTCAACCAGCACTCGCAGGTGATGCGAGACCAGGCTGAGTGACAGATTAAGTTCCTCAGCAATCTCACAATGGCAGTGATTGCCCGTCATCAACAGATCAAAAATTGAAAAACGGGTCGGGTCAGCCAGAATTTTAAAGCGTGTGATACAATCGGCCCTTTCTCTTACTTGCACAGTCGTAAACCTCCCGATATAATACTTTAACGTTCGTTGAAGCATTATAATCCATGACGCTGAAATGTCAAGGAATTTCAATGGCACCACAGGGCAATCACAAAAGCATTCGTTTTGATAATATCAACAGATTACGTGCTTTAACCGCCACATCTTGACCCCACCAAGAGATGGTGCAGGTTCCGCTTTACTCCAGCAGCTGTGCGCCACCTTCTATTCAAGGCGAAGGCTGTTTTAAACATTAATTTGAGGAAGGATTTCAAGGTATTGAGAAATCGAGGACAACCATTCATTCATTTTTACCAACCATGCGATTATCCTGTATGGCATAATGATATAATCCATGCCGGATAATCAACCAAAATCATTTTTAAATTATTCAACCGGACAAAAATCAAAGCTAATGACCAAGAACCTGGCAAAGCTGGAACAAGAAATCATCGAAGAATTTACACAGTTCTCAACCATCGATGAGAAATACACACACCTGTTTAAATTAGGGGATGCATTGCCGGAGATGAACCCCGCCTTGAAAACTGAAGAAAACCGGGTCAAAGGATGTGATTCCACGGTCTGGTTTCATCTCGAATACGCCAACGGGCGATTACAGCTTCAGGCAGACAGCGATTCGATGGTGATCAAGGGCTTAACCGCCCTGTTGATCCGCCTGATAGCGGACTGTAGGCCCGATGAAATCCGGGAGATCAATTTTGATTTTCTGAATGAGATGAAAATCTGGAAGCTGGCCTCCCACCGCAATGCCGGGTTAAATGCCCTGCTGGATCACATTAAAACAAAGGTCCAACTGATCAACCCTGATCACAATGAACCGATTTCCGAAGAGGCATCCCTGTGACCCACTTAAGCTACCGAATGCTGTATATCGGCCAGTCACCCGCCGGGTTGCTGGGGTTGGACGAGCTCTTTAATGAGGTTTATGATTCTGGCACAACCCCGGATGATGCCGATATCGGAGAAAAGCTCATCCAGGGCGTGCGGCGTCATAATTACGTTCCTAATCCCTCAGTTGATGAATACCTGCAGGTACTCCAGCGTGAATATTTCAAGTTCTATCAGGATAAATCCGGCGGTAAACCGGTTACGCCCACCGACTACGGCCAGTGGGAAGGGATACCCCGGGAGCAGATCCCCTGGTTCCCAACTGTTTCTGCTGAACTTTGTGACGGGTGCGGCAACTGCCTGGAGGTCTGCCCTAAAGATGTCTTTGCCAGGGACGGAAACGGCAAGATGCTCGTGGTAGAACCCCTCCGGTGCATTGTGGGTTGCTGTTTCTGCAAGAGCGCCTGCGAACCCCACGCCATCCTGATGCCCGACCGGGAAATGCTGGATCAATACCGGCATGGCAAGCGGCTCTGAAACCACACAGCCAAACAAACACCCCCCTTGTCAATAAACTGACTGGAATGAATTAATAGCTTTACAACGTTTCATCAAATCCCCTGTTTGCGATACAATAAAAAATATAAAACGAAAACTTAATGCTCAGTCAAGAGGAGTTCTATGCCTTATTCTGTGTTCGTGACGCGTCATCTGACCCAGGAAGCCGAAGAAAAATTGGACGGCTTTTGCCAGGCGGAATACTGGCCGGAAGACACACCCCCATCATACGACGTTCTGCTTGAGAAAACCCCAACGGTTGACGGGCTGGTTTGCCTGCTGACCGACCGGATTGATGAGAACCTGATCAACCAGGCCAAAAATCTGAAGGTCATCAGCCAGGTGGCGGTCGGTGTGGACAATATTGACCTCGAAGCCGCTGCTCAAGCAGGCATCCCGGTTGGGCACACCCCCGACCTGTTGACAGATGCCACGGCCGACCTGGCTATCGCTCTGATCATGGCAGCAGCCCGGCGGTTGAGTGAAGCCATCACCTACACTGCTGAAGGACGTTGGAAGACTTGGGAGCTGACCACGTTGCTGGGGGCAGATGTCCATGGCGCGACCCTGGGCATCCTCGGCATGGGTCGGATCGGACAAGCTGTTGCACAGCGCGGCCTTGGTTTCAATATGGATATCATGTATTACAACCGCTCACGAGTTCCAGAAGCTGAAACCGAACTTGGCGCCGAATATGTGACGTTAACAGAACTCCTCCAACAAGCCGACATCGTCTCCCTTCACGTCCCCCTCAATGATGCAACCCGGGGAATGATTGGCAGAGATGAATTGGCTTTGATGAAACCCAATGCGATCCTGGTCAACACTGCTCGGGGTGAAGTGGTTGATACTGAAGCCCTCGTAAATGCCCTCAATTCGGGACAGATCGGGTATGCTGCTTTGGATGTAACCGACCCGGAACCCCTACCCCCCGATCACGAACTCTATCAACTGCCTAATGCGATCATCACACCTCACATCGGCAGCGCCACCCGTACAGCCCGCAACAACATCTCCCTGCTGGCTGTGGAAAACCTGATCGCGGGTTTGGAAGGCCGGCCCCTGCCCGCTGCGGCTGTGCAACCCGACCAGGATAATCATGACTGAATTGAACCGGAAATACAGATGAAAATCACCCCTCAGCAACGAGGAAAAATCAAACCATACAGGGCATTGAGGGAGGTCAATGTCTGATGCAGTGGATCCGCGATCACATCCCTGACCCCCAACGAGAGGGCGCTTTTAGAACTGCGCTGGTGATCACCCTGGCCGGAAATATCCTCCTGGCCATCGGGAAAGGCCTGGCGACTTATTTTTCAGGCAGCACCGCCCTGTATGCCGATACAGCCAATTCCATCGCTGATGTGATCTATTCCCTGGCTCTGGTGTTGGGGATCCGCCTGGTTTTGCAACCACCCGACCTCACCCATCCTCAGGGTCATGCCCGCTTTGAGCCCCTGGTCGGCCTGGGCGTTTCCGTTATGATGGGCATTGCCGGTTACGAGGCCCTGCGCACGTCCTTCGACCGGTTCTTCGCCGGTGGAGCCGCGATCCCCCTGGAATACCCCATCCTGATCCTGCTGGTCAACGCAGCGCTGAAGGCCGGGATGTATTTCATCATCAGAGAGCTGGCCCGCCGCGCGGATAGCCCCTCCCTGCGGATCTCTGCCCGAGACAACCTGAGTGATGTCCTGACATCCCTGGCTGCCTTTGTAGGA
>SKPR01000141.1 GCA_007119455.1 Candidatus Brevefilum sp.
AATATTTCCTTAATATTTACCTGAAATTAAGATTTATGATGATGGTGAGGCATCCTGTTTTGATCCACTGAACGTCGTTATTCAAGTGAATGATGGTTGTTTCCCGCACTGTCTGGAATCAAAAAAACGGGGCTGACTGAAATGTCAGCCCCGTTTTATTGTTTAATACGCCAGATCAGGGATTTTCCCAATAGCGAATTTGTTCCATCCAAACTTCGACGTTGTCTACTTCATGGCTGCCCACGAAAACGCCAAATTGACCGCTCAGGTAAGCGCCATCAACAGCTTCATTCACATGATGCCCGTTGATATACAATCCCAGATTTGAGCCCTGGGCCATGACACCGAGTCTGTTGGTGTTGCTTGCTCCGGTCTGGATATTACTGTCCTGTGTCCAGTTAATAATCACGTGCATGTTATGACCATCCCACCGGCGCAGACTGTATCGACCATTGCATGTGATTCCAAAGAGGTAGACTTTTTCTGCCCCGATGCTCTCAGGTGCTCTGAATACCATGCCAAACTCATCCCAGCCCGAACAATTCGGTGAGAGGACGGTTGATTCCAGATAGAAGTCATCCAATACCGGCCATGATAAGCGCCATCCGATCAAATCAGAGGTGGAAGTCAGCTTGAGATAACCGCTATCGAATCGAATATTGGTAAACGAGCTGAATCCGGTTGCCCAATTGGCACCAGTTGCCATGTTATCAACCCAATCCACTGGCCCCAGTTCAGCTACAGGGTCATCATCGGTGATAGGCACAGGTGTGGGTGTTGGTGCCACCGGGGTAATTTCCGGGTCTTCCCAATACCTTACCTGATCGACCCACATTTCAACATTAAAGACTTCTTCACTATCAACAAAGACACCAAAATGTCCAAATAGCCAGGTGTCATCAAATGCTTCATTGACGAGTTCACCGTTGATATAGAGGGAGAGTTGTGGACCGATTGCCATCAGGCCAATTGTGTTTTCAGTGCTGGCGCCAGGTTCGATGGCGTCACTCGCAGTCAGGGGGATGATGATGTTCATTTCATCTTCGTCCCAACGTCTCAAGCTGTAATGGCCGTCACAGGTGATGCCGTAGAGATAGACCTGTTCTGCTTCAGCGCTTACAGGCGACCTGAATACCATGCCGAAATTATCGCTGCCTGTACAATTCGGTGACTGGATGGTGTATTCCAGGTAAAAATCACCCAGGGTAGGATGCGCCAGGCGCCATCCCAAAAGGCCTAATGCGGTCAATTGGAGTTGCCCATCCTGGAACTCAATTTCGGTGAATTCGTTGGGTAGATCAACCCAATTCGCCGCTGTGGCCATATCATCAACCCAATCCGGAGGGCCCAGCACTTCTGCAGGGTCAGCTACCTCCAGATCCGGTGTGGGTGTCGGTTCTTCAGGGGTGGGAGTTGGTTCTTCGGGCTCGGGCGTTGGCGTTACTTCTTCCGGTGTTGGCGTTTCATCAACCGGGGTTCCCGTCAATATTTCAGCGATCTCTGTGGCCATGATGTCATCCGGATCTTCCGTGATGTCATCGATGGTATCCTCGAGAAATGGAATATTGCAGCTTGTTAACGCCAATGCCAGTATGACAAAGCTAAAGACAAGTAGTTTTTTCATCTTTCACCTTCCTTATTTGTTTTATTGGCTTTCGTGTTACTTGATGTGTCATGCTCAAATTCTCGCCTTTCACTTATTTTAAGTGTACCGAAGCGACAGGCTAAAACCATAATTAATGATGTTAAAGAATAGTAGATCGTAGTTATTAATGAGTATAATCCATATAAAAAAGAAAATTACTGGAATTAATGCTTCTTTGTACGTAGAGGTTTGCACAATATTTGGGGAGGAATCATCGGTGATACAGAAATAAAAAAACCCTCGATGATGTAGTGAAACGGTCATCAGAGGGTTTTTATTTGACTGACCCGAACGAGGTCAGGTTCATTGCCTGTAACCAGAATGTGCCTCATTCAAGTAAAGTCCGTGGTCAGGTCGTTCAGGTGCTGGTCTAACTTGAAAGCAGACTCTGACTTGTTTTCAATGTCTGGGTAATCGATATCAGGGCAATTCCCAATACCTCACCTGATCCACCCAAAACGAGACATTATCCGTGATTGCATTTTCCACATAAACACCAATATGACCTTCCAGCCAGGTGGCATCTGTTACCTCATCGACAAGGTAACCGTTGATATACAGGCCCAGCTGGGGTCCTTGTGCCATAACGCCAATAACATTGGCGGCATTGGCACCCGTCTCGATGACATCACTTGGTGTCCAGGGTACGAGAAGGATCATATTGCCTTCGTCCCATCTCCGTAGACTATAGCTGCCATTACACGTAATGCCGAAGAGATAGACCTGTTGTGCTTCAGCAGTTACGGGTGATCGGAACACCATGCCGAAATTATCCCCGCCTGCACAATCCGGAGAGAAACCGGTGTATTCCAGGTAGAAATTATCCAATACAGGATGACCTAAACGCCACCCTTGTAAATGGGTACTCATTCTGAGATACCCTCCCTGGAAAGCGATATCTGAAAATTCACTGGGAGCAGTGACCCAGTTACCTGCTGCGGCCATGTCATCAATCCAATCTGGTGGCCCCAATTCTGCTGCAGGGTCTTCATCGGTGATGGGTGCCGGTGTGGGGGTTGGTTCCACCGGGGCAATTTCCGGGTCTTCCCAATACCTTACCTGATCGACCCACATTTCAACATTAAAGACTTCTTCACTGTCAACAAAGACACCAAAATGTCCAAATAACCAGGTGTCATCAAATGCTTCATCGACGAGTTCACCGTTGATATAGAGGGAGAGCTGCGGACCGATTGCCATCAAGCCGATTGTGTTTTCAGTGCTGGCGCCAGGTTCGATGGCGTCACTCGCTGTCAGGGGGATGATGATGTTCATTTCATCTTCGTCCCAACGTCTCAAGCTGTAACGGCCGTCACAGGTGATGCCGTAGAGATAAACCTGTTCTGCTTCAGCGGTTACGGGTGATCGGAACACCATACCGAAATTATCGCTGCCTGTACAATTCGGTGACTGGATGGTGTATTCCAGGTAAAAATCACCCAGGGTAGGATGTGCCAGGCGCCATCCCAAAAGGCCTAATGCGGTCAATTGGAGTTGCCCATCCTGGAACTCAATTTCGGTGAATTCGTTGGGTAGTTCAACCCAATTTGCCGCTGTGGCCATATCATCAACCCAATCCGGTGGGCCCAGCACTTCTGCAGGGTCAACTTCCGCCAGATCCGGTGTAGGTGTTGGTGTTGGTTCTTCTGGTGTGGGAGTCGGTTCTTCAGGCGTCGGAGTTGGCTCCTCCGGAGTGGGAGTTGGTTCTTCAGGAGTGAGTGTTACTTCTTCAGGTGTTGGTGTGGGGTCAACCGCAGGCGCACAACTTGCGAGAATCAATGCCAGGATGGCAAATGTTATGATTAAAATCTTTTTCATTTTACACCTTCCTTTTCTGTTTTGGTTTCAGGTAATCCTTTTTTATTGCAGGGGAGTGTTTTCAGCTACGGTAATTTCCCCTGATCGTTTCTTTTACTTTACCGGTGTTGACCTTCAATATCATATAAATATGGATAGAATAATGGCTGAATTACGTTTGATTGGTTGATTCTTAGCAATTCAAATGGTGGATCAATAAATGCTCTAAGTTTCACATGATAGAATATTCCCAATGCAGAACCAACAGTTGAAAGTTGTGCTCATCCTACTGATGAGATACGCATAAATCGTAATGGATGCCATTATTGCAATATTTTCAATTATCTATAACATCTGGCCATTTGTGGTTGTGTTTGGCCTCCGAAAATTCTTTCTCACCGATCAGCCGTTGGGAGAACGGATAAGGATTTCTCTGAGAAAGGTTTTCATGCTGTGGGTTGTTTGGGCTTTGATCTGGCAGTTCTTGACATGGCAGGGTCGCCAGCCCGTATTAATCCTCCCCGAAGTAATCAACCAGGTACTTTTCATTTTTGTAGGTGTTTTTACTGGTTTTATTTCCATCAGTTGGGCCCTGGTCCGCTGGCATCAAAAACGCAACCGGTTATCAGCTTTAAAAACCCTCGAAGATATTATGGAATTGCCCCCTGAGGGATTTGAACAGCTGGTGGCCAAGCTGTTCCAGGTATTCGGCCATGAAGCGGAGATCACCAATTCAGGCTCAGATCATGGTGTTGATGTGATTGTAACCAGCACCAAAGGTGAAAAGTGGGTGGTTCAGTGTAAACGTTACCGGGGAACAGTTGGTGAACCGGTTGTCAGAGATTTGTACGGGACGATGCTCCATGAGGGTGCCCAATCGGCATACCTGATCACAACCGGCACGTTTTCAAAACAGGCCACAGTCTGGGCTGAAGGAAAACCGATTGTGCTTTTTGACGGGGAGGCTCTGGTACGTCTGGTCAGGCAGGCACAGAAAAACCGCAGAATGAAAAGGATGATGTGATTTTTTGATTAATAATCCAGGATATGGGCAGCGATGGCTTGCAGCAACTGCTGTACCCGGATACCGTGGATTAATCCCGGTACGAAACTGATGTTTGGTTCACCGCCGAGGAACAGATAGTGATGATGCACCAGCGCCCGCAGCCAGCCTGAGGGGGCATAGTCCGAGGGGAAGGTTGAGTTAGGGCGATAATCACTCAAGGTTTCATGTTTACGCCAGGTGCTTCCCTGTTTGAAGCTCTGGTAAGAATCAGGTTGATCGGTGCTGAAAATCAGTGCCCCATGTGTACCCCGAATTTCGAGTGAAAGCCTGTCTCCCGTACCGGCTGATACCCGGCTGGCGACCATCGTGCCGACTGCGCCTGTTTTCTGGTCCTGGATGAGGGCTGTGGTGCATAAATCCGAGCTGGATGGGACGTCGTCAAAGTTTTTACTGGCTGCAGCAGAGAGGATCAGCAGCTCTTCACCGAGAAAGGCGATCAATAAGCTCAAGACGTGCGACCCCAGATCTGCAGCGGCACCGTTAATGGGGATTGGTTTGAGCCGGTCGGGATGTTCTCTGCGGTAGACCGGATCAAGGTAGCTGCTGTGAAGGTATTCCCCCCGAAAATGGATGGGATCGCCTAATTCACCACTACGCCAATGATCCAGTGCCTGTCTGATGGGGGATTTCTGTAAGTACTGAAAACCCATCACGATGGTTTTCCCATGATCTGTTTTTGCCAGGGCTTTCAAATCGCGGATATCCTGAACGGAGGTGCCAATGGGCTTTTCGACGAAAATGCGCTGGATGTGGGGAAGGGCAGCGGCCTTTAATAGTTGGGGTGTATGGGTTTGATTGGGACCAAGGATATAAAGGGTATTGAGATCGTCTCGGTCCCAAATGGCCTCCGGTGGAACAGCCTCTTTAAAACCGTAACGGTCCGCAAACCCTTGCCGGCTGGAAGGGGTTGGTGAAGCAACCACAGCCTTTTCTATCGATGGTGCATCCACATAGTAATATTTCAATATATCAAGGGCATAAGCATGAGCCCGGGCAATGCCCCCAGAACCTAAAAAGCCAACACGAACTGTCTCTGGCATAAAAATCCTTTCAGGTGATGTACAACTATCCTTGTGGACGGACTAACTCAGGATGTCCCTTAATGCCTCACTGGAGATGTCGACATCGAGAACCGGTTCAAGTTCACAGCGGCAATCTTCATGGGCTGGATGCAGTTCGTGCATTTTATCAATCGGGTAGTGTTCACCGTGATGTTCCTGGCAGGTTTCACAAACATCCTCATCCCCAGAGGTGAGCCATTTCACTTCTTTGACATTCCCCCGTTTCTGCAGGTCCTTTTGCTGGATCAGGGTGGCCAGTCGCTCCCTGGAAACTTCGGAGAACAAATCTGCCTTTTCGCTGTCAAACACAGCTTCCAGGGAACTCTGCCAGGTTGAGGGTTCATCATCAGCCTCTTGCCAATCTAATAAGAGGTTTTTGAGAGTCAGGTGGGTTTTTTCATCGTCAAGTGCTTGTTGGGCCTTCTTGATTGTTTCATCCATATCTTTTTCCTTTTACGCCATTTGGATATGTGAAATCCAGGGAAACAAAATCACAATCAATTGATGTAATTTTAAGAATACCACAGGCTGAAGCGTGTTTTTTACCGTTTATGAAAAATAAGTTTTGATTTTTGATAATAATTCGGATAGAAATAACTGGGCGGTTGAAACCTTGATGTTAATTTCTGCAAAGTCTTCATCAACACGAAATCGTTGGTAATCGTATCTAATGAATTTCATTCATGTAAAAGTCTAGACTTGAGCTAATTTGATGTAAAAATTTTTATGTATGCGTCTATCTTGAAATTTACTCGAAATGCTCCTTTATTCCTCCAGAAGGGCTCTCATTTGTCTCGCAATAAAATTCGTCGCAGATCGGGGGCTTATGCGGTAAAGGAAATTCATATATTTTGAATCGCTTCCGACAAAGATATGGAACCGTCTTTTTACCATGCCATTAATGATCTCTTCTGCAGCTTGCGCAGGTGGTTTTGGTTTGAAAGATGATCCTTTTCCCTGCTCGTCCTGAGGAGATTTGATAACCGCGCCAGACCGGGCAGCAATATCGGTATTAACAGCACCTGGAAAGACCACAGAAACATTGATATTTGTGTCAGCGAGTTCAGCATACAGGGCTTCCGTGAATAATTTCAAAGCCGCTTGTGAAGCACCATAAACGCCCTGTCCGGGAACTGAAATGAACCCGCCCATGCTTGAAATATTGATGATTGAAGCCTCAGGTCTTTCTAGCAGTAACGGTAAGAAAGCTTTCGTCATATAAACTGACCCAAAAAAGTTGACGTTCATAACCCATTCGATGGTGTCATAATCAAGATCATTAATTTTTACGAAGGGTTGAATGACACCGGCGTTGTTGATCAGGCCATCTACACAGCCATGTTTTTCGATAATTTTTGTGGGCAGGGCTAATACAGCCTCCATATTTGTAATATCAACATTATGCCTGGACATCTGATCTGAAGCAGTCCCTGCCAATCTATGGGTCTCATCCAATCCGGCCTGGTCAATGTCTGCAGCCGCGACGCGAGCACCTTTTGACAATAAATTTAAAACCAACTCGCGGCCAATACCATTGCCGCCGCCAGTGATGACAAATACACTGTCTTTTATGTTCATCAATATTATTCTTTCAATAGCATGTGTCTCAATTTGATTTTACCTTTAATGAAACCGACCCATGAGCTGCTTATTTTTGTTTTACCAAAACGG
>SKPR01000191.1 GCA_007119455.1 Candidatus Brevefilum sp.
GCTGTCCAGAGTTATGCCGGCGGCCCCCGGGCGAAGTTCCGGTTGCAATTCAACGAACAGGTGACCAATAACAACGGTGTGTCGGACATGGTCCGGTTTGGCCAGGATATCATTTTGATCATCACCTATACTGCGCCCTGAAACATAGTTGAGGTGACGATTCGGAGATCCGGGTATGGTCTGCCGTCACCCGCCTGTCGTGCCCTTACGATGAACAATCACCCTTCACCATTCACCACCAAGTCACCGAAGCGTGAACCAATACCTGCGCCCATCAGATTTATTTTCTTGATCGCATTATCGTCATCCCGATGTCCGTCAGGTGGAAGGCCCCCAGCCCGGCCAAGGCGATCCAGCCCACCCAATCGCCCAAGCGCATGACAGGCGTGCCTCCGGGACTGAGGGGTACCTCTGCCACCAGGATGGCCAGTACGCCGGCCTGGGGTGTGATCACCTTTTGTAGTACCCGACCATGGGGGTCGACAATGGCTGAATCAAATCCCACATCCGCTTTAATCATGGCCACACGGTTTTCAATTGCCCGGAAGACCATGTGGGTATAATGCACCGGTGCAACCTCAGGCCAGTCGAAGGAGGGGACGGCAATCACTTCTGCCCCGGCATTGGCCACTTTACGGGTTGTATCGGTGAAATCGATATCATAGCAGATGACGGTTCCGACAGCCCCGATTTCAGTGCGTGCGGGTCGATAATCCATTCCGGCGGTGATGCTTGTCTCACCGCTGAACAGGACGGGGTGGTCCTTACCAAAAACGGATAAAAACGCACCGAATGGGGCCAGTAGGGTCGATTCATTGCGCAGGCCTGCCTCAGTCTCGACGATATAACCGATCGAAATATAAGCCTCCGTTTCGGCAGCCAGCTCTTGCAGTTCAATCGTGCGGGTTTGCTGGGGATCAAAGGGCAAGGCACCTTCGTGCCAAACGATCAATTGGGCGCCCCGTTGGGCAGCATGGCGGGTGGCGTCAAACATGATCTCCAGACGATAGTCGTCTTCCGAATCCTGCACCTGCATCGCCGGGTGGATGGCCGCCACGGTCAGGGTGCCCTGATTGGGTTGGAACATGACCAGGCTGAGAGCAGTCCAGGCAGTCAGCGCCAGGCCCACGCCAATGGTCACCCGCTGTAAACTGACCTGAGAAAAAATCATATGTTGTGAATCCTCGCCCAAAGTTTCAAGCACATACAGTACACCCAGGCTAAGGGTATAGTTCACCATCACGATCAGTAAATCCAGTCCGTAAATTGAAAAAACTGCCACCGGTTGGATCAACCAGGGCTGATTATAAAGGGCGTAGGCCGGAAAACCCCAGGTTCCGAAAAAGGGAACCAGCCCGCGGATCATTTCAAATCCAACCCAGATTATTGGACCGACCAACCAGAAATAGCGGGCGCGGGTGCGTTCATGAAAGATGCGTTCACGCCAGCCCACCAGACCGGCAATCACTGCCACCGGTGCTGGCAACCAGACCAGGAAAGGTATCAGCCCGCCCAATGACATGAAAAAGAGGAAGAACCCCCCAATGCCCAGGGCATAAGCCATCCCAGACCAGGCTCGGGTGAAGAACCGGTACTGCGCCACCAGCATCGGGACCAGGGCGATAAAAGCAAGCGGCCAGAGTTCATACGGCGGAAACGCAGCCGTCAATAATAGCGCTGTGAGCAGGGAAAGTCCCATCCCAGCCAGGATATTCTTCCATTGGTTCATATTAATGGCAACTTTTCTATCTTTTTGCATGGCACAAGTATACTATGGCGTTCAATGTATTCGCTTTGTTTACATCCAATTGCGTGGGGGGCACGGCGTGCCGTGCCCTTACGATAACCAATCACCATTCACCAATCACCATTCACCAATCACCATTCACCAAATCACCCATTCACCATTCACAATTCACCACCAAGTCCCCAAAGCGTAAGCGGAGTGGGATTCACCCTGCCGCTTATGGTACGATTAATCCCAGATTCTCGTACCGGAGGTTGTTAAATGATCACCAGGCCTGTCATCGTCGCCGGGCACATCTGTCTGGATGTAACACCGGATCTTTCATCAATCCCTGAGGGGGCGTTTAAAACACTGCTCCAGCCGGGGCATATGCTTCAGGCTGGATTGGTGCGGTTAAGTCCAGGCGGCGCTGTGTCGAACACCGGCCTGGCATTGCACAGGCTGGGTGTGCCGGCCAGGTTGATCGGAAAGATCGGCGCTGACCTCTTCGGACAGACCCTGCAGGATAGCATCCGCCAGGAATCCCCTGCCCTCACCCACGATTTGGTTGTCGACCCCAGCATGCCCACTTCGGTGACGATTGTCATCAACCCGCCCGGATTTGACCGCAGCTTTCTGCATTCCCCGGGAGCCAATGCCACATTTTATGCCTCAGACATCCCCCGCCAGGTTCTCAGTGAAGGTAGCATCTTCCACTTTGGCTACCCCTCCACCATGCGGTCGGTTTTCCGCGATGAAGGAGGTGAACTGGTTTCAATCCTCCAGCGAGCCCGGCGCGAAGGCCTGACCACGTCCCTCGATTTTTCCATGCCCGATCCGACCAGCCCGGCTGGCCAGGCGGATTGGGACATCATCCTGGCCAACAGCCTGCCTTATGTCGACTTCTTCCTGCCCAGTGCAGAGGAATTGGTCTTCCTGCTCCGGCGCGAAACCTACGAGCAGATGCACCAAAATCCAGAAACCTCTTTCCTGGATGCTGTGACACCGGATCTGCTGGATGAACTGGGCGATATCGTGCTGGGGCATGGTGTAAAAACCCTCATGGTGAAGGTCGGTCATCGGGGCGTTTACCTGCGAACCGCACCCGAATCAGCCTGGAAGCGTACCGTTCGTGGCCAGGTACGGCACGCCGTACCACTTTTAGAAGATCAGGGTTCCTCCTGGTATAATCGGGCTTTATGGGCACCGGCCTTTGCGGTTGATGTGTCCGATGCCACCGGTGCCGGCGATGCGGCCATTGCCGGGTTTCTGGCCAGCATCCTGCGGGGTACTGACCCTGAGACAGCACTGGTTATGGCGGCTGCATCCGGTGCAGCCAGCGTTGAATCAGGTGACCTGCAGCACTGGGACGCGCTCTTTGCACGCCGTGAACGGGGCTGGCCCACCCTCCCCCTCGAAATCCACCAGCCTGGTTGGCGAAAGGATGAAACCCATGGCCTCTGGTTCCGTTCCTGAATCCCAACCCGATATCCTGACAGCCTGGGAGGTGGCAGCCCTGAATCTGCTGATTGCGCTGGACCCGGCTGCGGGTTGGGACGTTAAGGCCACACGGGAAAACATGCTGGCCCTGATGCAGGCCCTGGATCGGGGTGATCTTGACCCGGCCCTGGCTGACCCTGCGTTTATGAGCCTGACAGAAGCTTTGTTACTGGCCTTGCTGCGTGGAGAACGGATTGAAGTGCGCGACCCCTCCACCTATGCTGGCCGGGAAGCGATCTTTGCGGCTGCCCAGGTGATCTACAACCAGGCCGTGATGCGGGGGAGTTGGAAGCTGCATCCCGACATCCGCCGCGCGATGGGGGCTGACGAATGAAGTTCCCGGAATTGCTACCGGCGGTATTCATCAAACGCAATAACCGCTTTACAGCCGGGGTGCGTTTGGAAACGGGAGAAATCACCACAGCCTTTGTCCCCACCACTGGCCGGCTGACCGGTGCCCTCAGACCGAATTGCCGTGTGTGGTTGGCCAGAGCTGGGGATCCCAACCGGAAAACCCCCTACACCCTCACCCTGGCAGAACTCGAGCACGGCGGGTTGTGTTCGGTGGATGCGTTGATGGCCAACCGTTTGTTTGAGGAATCGGTCAATAACCACAGGTTGAAGGCCTTCCCTTACCCTGAAATTGATCGAGAAGTCCCCTATGGCCGCAGCCGGTTGGACTTCCGTCTCTCAGACGGAGGTCAATCGTGCTGGGTGGAAGTCAAATCGGTAACCTATGCCGAAGACGGGGTGGGGAAATTCCCCGATGCGCCTACCGGTCGCGGGCGGCGGCACCTGCAGGAATTGGCAAAAATTGTCCGGGAGGGTGGGCAGTCCAGCGCAGTCTTTATTGCCCAGCGTGCCGATGCCACGACTTTTATGCCCTTTGAAGTCATCGACCCGGATTTTGCTGAAACCCTGCGTCAGGTCAGACGTCAGGGTGTGGGGGTGCACGCTTACCGCTGCCAGCTCGGCCTGGGGGATATTGAGATTGCGGAAGAGATCCCGGTAGTTTTGGATACCTGAGCCCCAGGGTTCAAGATTGATTTACAGTAATGGACCGATTGAGTACAATTAGCATTGACCCCATAAAAGGTACTGTTCGTAAGGAGTTGTTCCATGAAAATCCTGATCATCGGTGGGACGGGCTTGATCAGCACCGCCATCAGCCGGATGTTGCTGGAAGCCGGCCACGATCTGACCCTTTATAACCGTGGTGAGACGACACCCCGCCTGCCGGATGGATACCGTATCATCCAGGGTAATCGGGAAAACTTAAAGGCATTCGAAGAACAAATGGCCGAGGCCGGAGCCTTTGATTGTGTGATCGATATGGTCTGTTTTCATCCCGAACAGGCTGAGAGTGATATCCGGGCTTTCCAGGGGCGGGTTGGGCAGCTCATATTTTGCAGCACCGTCGATGTTTACACCAAACCACCGGTGACCTTCCCGGTGACCGAAAGCCACGAACGCGGGGCTCTCTCGGATTATGGCCGAGACAAAGCCCGCTGTGAGGATCAATTCATGGCTGCGCATCAAGAAGGCCATTTTCCGGTCACGATCCTCAGGCCAGCCAGTACCTACGGTGAGGGTGGATCCATCATCCATACCTTCGGCTGGAACACGTACTTTCTTGACCGGTTGCGTAAGGGCCTACCAGTGATTGTGCATGGAAATGGTGAGGCTTTGTGGGTTTCGTGCCATATTGATGATGTAGCCCGAGCCTTTGTAAACGCCATCGGCAATGAAAAAGCCTTCGGGCAATCTTACCACCTGGCTGGTGAAGAATGGCAGACCTGGAACCAGTATCATCAACGGCTGGCCGAAGCAATCGGAGCGCCAGATCCTGCCCTGATTCACATCCCGGCGGATATCCTCGTGCGCATTTCGCCAGAGCACACCATGATCACCTATCTCAATTTCCAGTACACTAACATTTTCGATAATGCTGCTGCCCGTGAAGATCTCGATTTTCAACAGACAATTGACTGGCAGACGGGTGCCCGGCGCACCTATGACTGGCTGGTGGAAAATGACCGGATTGAAGGCTGGCAGAGCTTCCCCTTTTATGACCGGGTGATTGAGCGTTACAAACAGGGGTGTAACGAACTGATTGCTGAATTGGCCAACCTGCATAAACGCTGACGCAGGATGTTGAATTGACCCTCGTCCAGGCTTGCTCAGGGGAATCATCCTGCTTGTTTGCCTTGTCTGAGTTTATCCCGTCTTCCCATATTGACGAAAACCGTATCATCAGTTAAGTTATCTTTCGTGATAAACTATCACTCGCATGAATGAAAAAACTTTAGAAACCTTAGAATTTCAAAAAATCATTGCCCGGTTGGCTGAATATGCCGATTTCAGTGCTTCTGCCGATCTTGCCCGCCGTTTGCGGCCTACGGCTGAGATCGGAGAGGCTGAACGACGGCAACGGGCCACCCGTGAGGCGCGGCATCTCCGCTCGTTGGATACGTCCATTGTCTTTCATAACGCTCGTGATGTTCGCCCGCAGGTTGGGATGGCCCGGCGGAGTGGTGTCCTCGAACCGGATGATCTGCTGGCAATCAAAAACACGTTGATTGTTTCACGATCTGTGCGGCGTGTTTTGGAGAACACGGCAGAAGAAATCCCCGAACTGGCCAGTCATACAGAGGATCTGCCGGTCGGTCTGGGTCTGGTTGATCGCATCAGCAAAACCATTTCCGACCGGGGTGAAGTACTGGATGCGGCCTCGGAAAAGCTTTCGGGGATTCGGGCAGAGATGAAAATCACTTACGAACGGATGATGGCCCGCATGCAGCGCTTCATCTCCGACTCGTCAACCGCGCGCATGCTGCAGGAGCCGATCATCACCCAGCGCAATGGGCGTAATGTGCTGCCTTTGCGGGCGGAGTTCAAGGGACGTATCAAAGCTGTGATCCACGACCAGTCTGCTTCAGGTGCCACGCTGTTTATTGAGCCTCTGGCAGTGGTCGAATGGAATAACCGCTACCGTGAGCTTGAACTGGCAGAGCGCGATGAAATCAGGCGGATTTTGGCGGAATTGAGCCACACCATCGGCGTCCATGCCGAAGCCCTCACCCGGATGGTCGTTGTAATGGCTGAGCTTGACCTGGCATTCATGTGTGCTTGCTACGCTGAGGATCTGGATGCCACCGAACCCGAATTGGCCCCCTTCCAGCCCGGAGCTGGGAAACACCCTGGCTCGACCATTCGGCTGTATAAAGCCCGCCATCCACTCCTCGACGCCAAAATAGTGGTGCCTATCGATGTTGACCTGGATCAAGAAACCTACGCGTTGGTGATTACTGGCCCCAACACCGGGGGTAAAACCGTCACGCTCAAATCAATCGGATTATTGGTGCTGATGGCGCAATCCGGGATGCAGATCCCGGTTCAATCCGGGTCGGTCCTGACAGTTTTTGAAAAGGTCTTTGCGGATATCGGTGACGAGCAATCCATTGAGCAATCCCTTTCGACTTTCTCCGGCCATGTGACCAATATCGTGGATATTCTCAACGAAGCGGATGATCATTCGCTGGTGCTGCTGGATGAGCTTGGCGCCGGCACAGACCCCCAGGAGGGATCAGCCCTGGCGCGTGCGGTCATGACTCACCTGCTGGACCGGGGAATCACCAGTATGATCGCCACCCATTACCCCGAATTGAAGGCCTATGCCCATACCACGCCCGGTGTGATGAATGCCAGCGTTGAATTTGACCTGAAGACCCTCCAACCCACCTATCATCTGGTGATCGGTCTGCCGGGGCGATCCAATGCCCTGGCCATCGCCGAACGCCTGGGTTTGCCCGATGCGATCATTGCTGCTGCGCGAGCAGAGATTGACCCCACAGACCTGCGCGCTGAAGACCTGCTCGATGAAATCCACCGTCAGCGGGATCTGGCCAGGGAAGCCAGGGAGGCGGCTGACCCTGCCCGGCGAGAGGCTGAATCTTTGCGAAATGAACTGGCTGACCGGTTGGATAAA
>SKPR01000008.1 GCA_007119455.1 Candidatus Brevefilum sp.
CCCAAAGCAAAATGAACACCCCATTCCCGCTCCAGATAGTGGATCATCGCGTAAATGCTGCTCGAATTGAACGGGTTACCACCGACCAGGAGGGGGTGGAAAGAAAAGACCTGCCGTAAAAAGTCGTCCTTGATATACCTCGAGACATACCGGTAAACGCTCTGGTAGGATTTCAATCGGATCAGGTCAGGAGCAACCCTCATCATATCCCGGATGTTTGAGAAAGGTTCATCTGCCAGTTCCAGGAACCCCTTAACAAAGATGTTCTTGGTTGTGGCGATGAACCGCTGATAATTCTCAACGTCGTCAGGATTCCACTGGCGAATTTGTTCATAGATGAATTCAGGGTCATTATTATAGTCAAATGACCGGCCTGTGTGGTCAAAGATCCGGTAAAATGGATTCACCGGGACAAGTTCGAAATAATCCTCACGCTTTTTCCCGGCCATTTCGAAGATATCGTCCAGCATAAAAGGCGCGGTGACAACTGTCGGGCCGCCATCAAATTTGAACCCATTGATCTCGTAGACATAAGCACGCCCACCCGGTTTGTCACGTTTCTCAAAAACTTCTACCTGGTGGCCGTGGGCTGCCAGCCGGCAGGCAGCAGCCAGCCCACCAAAACCGCTGCCAATGATAATGATGTGTTTTCCCAAGACGACCTCCTTAATATCTCACAAGGTTTCAGTGATTATTCTATCAAATATATCTGGTTTTTGATCTGAAGATACAGGGTTTATCTGTCATATAATGCGAAAAAACCATATTTACGATGATAGTCAGGGCAATCGCATAGTTGACGAAAAACAATGCGTTGTAGGACTCGATATCTCAAAAGGTTGAAATTCGTCTTCAAATAGAATTTCTTAAAAAGCCTTCGCTGGAGGAAAACGGAACCCGCACCATCTGTTTATGGGGGCAAAATGACGTGATTAAATCATGAAAACAAATGATGTAATAAACGCGAATGACTTTGCGATTGCCCTGTGGTGATAGTGCTGTCAAACAGGTTTGGATGGTAAATCATTCATCGAGTAGATTATGGACGTTATCAATCGCCTCATCCAGAGATTCACCCAGGAACACACCCTCAAATTCACGCCGCTCTTCCGGGTTTTCGTTGAAGTATCGTCCCCCAAAGCCGAATATTGGCTTTGTTGAGAGTTGATTGAGCTTGGCCTGGAAACTGCGCAAGGGGTAGGCTGTTTCTTCAAACCCGGCGGAGAGAATGATCATCTCAGGGGAAACATCTTCAGCATAGGCCACCAGGTCATCGATCGGCAGATCGGCACCCAGGAACTCGACCTGGTAGCCTTCACGGCGTAACAACACTGAAAGCATCAGCGGTGCTATTTCATGAAACTCCTCAGGCGCGCAGCCAATCAAGAGGGTTGGCGCTGCGCTGTAAATCGGAAAGGCCTGTAGCAGGTTCAATAAAATACCACGGATATAAGCCGAGGCATAATGTTCGGTCGCAATCCTGATCTCACCCCGGTACCAGGCTTCTCCGATCTCATAAAGACAGGGGTAAAAGATCTCGAAAAAGATGACCTTTAGGTCGAACATGCTCTGGATGGTATCAACAATATTTTTTGCTTCAACTTCATTGCGCGATGTGAGCGCTTCAAAAAGTTTTTCAGCATAAACATTGGGTGGATGTTGCGGCGTTTTGGAAGGTTGGGGAACCAGGACGGTTGGCAATGCCTCAGGCCAGATCCCTTCACCCCTCAGACCTTTATACTCACGCACGGCATTACTGATTGATAATCCATCATCCAGGCGGTGGGTGATCCAACGCACAATCTCGATATCCCTTTCAGAATAGAGCCGGTAATTATTGTCCAAACGGTCAGGGTCCAGTAAATCATAGCGGCGTTCCCAGGCGCGCAGGGTCACCGGTCGAACGCCAGTTCGTTCACTCAAGACTTTGATCGTGTATTTCGGTTCTTTAGAGAATTCTGCAATTGAAGCCATGGCATTATACCTTTGATAAAGTTTAGACAATCCTCATACCGATTTTACCGCGAAATCCATCGGCTTGCTGCAAATAATTCCTCCAAGAAAATCTCTCTCTCTGTAATTTTCATGGGACGTGGTTGGGCAAAATCCTCGAGCAACGCCGTGAGCAGCTCCACATTCAGGTGACGGCCGTCATAAAAGGTATGGCGCTGGATGATGACCCAACTGGTCTGGACGATGATATTCCCATACATATCGATCGTCCACTTCTGGTCGAAAAACAAGTTCCCCAAACCATAATCAATGAAAGCATCGTGTGAAAATGCCATCGCCTTGGGGCGGTGAGCCTGGCTGCCGTTGACGATGACCGCGCCAGCTTCTGCCATCATCCCAAAATCGCGGATGTGATGTTCTTTGACAAAGTCATAATAGTCCTCATAATATTGGAACGTGGCAATGGGTAGGTAACCTTCGCCCTTCAGACGGCTGATCTCTTCCGCCATCCAGTTGAAATCTTCACACGGTGCTGACCCTCCCCGGTCTTCCGTCGCCCAGGCAAAATCCGGTCCATGGGCATTGCATCCGATGAAGGCGAAGTTGTTCCCGTTATGTGAAATATGCAGCGGTGATTTCGATTCAGCCAGGTCACGTCCCCCACCAAAATATGCCATCCCATATTGATCGTAAAGGTCGAGGGTAAAGGGGACAACATCAATGCCGCGCGCATAGAGCATATCGTTGTTATGGTTACCGGTCAATTCAATGATGTCTGCGCCAATAAAATCAAGCAACTCGATGTATCTCGGATCTGAACAAAAAAACAGGCTTTCCTGAGCCGGGTCGGGGAAAGGACAATCTTCGAAAAATGAGACTTCGTTGCTGATATGCAGCAGATCAGCTTCTGAGAGCCAGTGATGAACCGCTTCACCAGGGTAAAGCACGCCGTGCTGTTCCATCCTGTAAGCGGTTCCCCGCACAAGGGCGGTTACGCCCGTCATGATCAGTGTGGTCATCTTGTCTTCGGCACGATTACCGGGTTGAATGGCATTCACCAGCGTCTGGATGTCAGCATCTGTATCCCCAAGCGCATCTGAGTTGGTCTGGATCAAGTGATAGTGTAGGGCGAGTGGGTCGTTGGCGCTATCGTATGTCTTAAGCAGGGGTGAGACCTCATCCACATAGATGACTTTTAACCTTGGATCCAGCGCTTCGAAGGGAACGATCGCCCAGGCATTTTCTTCCCACAACGTATCTGTTTCTGGGATTTGTTCCACAACCTCGGTGAAAGCGGGGTCAGGTTCCCCCCAATCCAGGCTGAGCACACGGGCAAAATCCTCGATGACATACAGTGTTGAGACCTGTGCCAGTCCCTCAACACCCAACCAGAGATTTATGAGTGACGAAAGCGAGATATTGTCCCTGATGGTCGGAAATGGTGCAGCCAGTCCAAACACTATAGTAGAGCTGTGGATGATCTCCCCGTCAGGGGCAATTGAGGCTGGCCCAAACCATAATGGGGAATCCGGATTATGACTGATGTGGATGTCGTTGAGGGCACTTACATCCAGTATATCAACGGGAACAGATGGATCAATGAAAAGGACAGGGGGGGTGGGTGTGGCGGTTGGTTTGGTGGTCGGTGTTATTGTAGGCGTAAAGGTTGCTGTTGATCGTAAGACTGCAACTTCATCCTGGTTATCTTCGGTTATCAGGGAGAAGACTGTGTATGAAATCAATGTGAGTAACACAATCAAACTGAGGATTAAAATCGTTGTTTTTCTACTGAACACGGTATCTTCAAATCTCTTTTGTTTTGTCGCCTGGTTAGGCCAGGTGGATAAAATTCATGCAGATTATATCAGCTTGTCTTGGCATCGTAAAAGTTACCAAATCATGGTGAAAGATACCCTGTTTCCCTCACAAAGTCATCTGGTTTGATTAAGTCATGGATTGACTTAATTTAAACACATTATCCACCACATTGCATAAATCTCATAAGCAGATCCCGATGACATTGAGGCTGAAAGTTTTTGATGTGTATAACCGATGGTGTATAATTCCATGATTATGCGTACCCTTAATCCTAAAATCAAATTCCACGTTGTGCTCTTTTTATTGTCGCGGATTATCGTCACCACCAACTTCCGGATGATCTATCCGTTTTTACCGGTGTTTGCCCGTGGCCTTGGAGTTGAAACTTCTGCGCTGGCCCTGGCTCTGTCGATCCGAGCATTTCTGGGTGTCTTTGGGCCCTTCCTGGCATCCATCGCGGATACCCGCGACCGCAAGACCGGTATCCTGCTCGGCGTTGGTTTGTTTACCGCTGGTAGTTTTGTGGCTGGGATTCTGCCCACCTTCTGGTTTTTTATCCTGGGTGTCAGCCTGGTATCACTGGGTAATGTTGTCTTTATTCCATCTCTGAATGCCTATTTAGGAGATCATGTTGCCTATGAAAAACGTGGCCGGGTGATGGCCTTTGTTGAGATGAACTGGGCGCTGGCGTTCATCATCGGCATTCCAATTGTGCGAGCTGTGATCGAATCCCATTCATGGGTAATGCTCTTTTTTGGGTTTGGTATTGCCGGATTGCTAATGTTTCTGTTATTCAGCCTGGTATTACCAGCCAAAAGCATTCCCAGAACTAAAGAAAATAACCTCAGGCACAACCTGGGTGTCTTACTTAAAACCTGGCCCGCCCTGGCCGGTATGCTGGTTGGAATCCTCATCACCAGCGCCAATGAGTCCGTCAACCTCATCTTTGGCGTGTGGATTGAAAGTCAGTTTGGTCTTAATTTTGCGGCGTTGACAGCAGCCTCTGTTGTGATTGGTATCTCGGAATTGGGTGGTGAGGTGTTTACGGGTATCTGGCTGGATTCCCTGGGTAAGCGCAGGACAATCTGGATCTTCTTGGGTGTTAACAGCCTGGCGGCATTAATCCTTCCGTTCACTGGCAGTGAGCTGGGGTGGGCACTGGCTGGTTTAGGTTTGTTCTATATCACTTTTGAGATCGTGTTGGTGAGTTCTCTTACTTTGATGAGCGAGGTTGCACCGACATCCCGTGCGACGATGATCGCAGCAACGGTGGCCAGTTTTTCCTTGGGCCGGATGGTTGGAAACCTGATCGGCCCTGGTTTGTTTGGGATCAGTTTCTGGGCTTCGTGCCTGGCTGCTGTCTTATTTAACCTGCTCGCTGCTGGTTTATTGACCCAGGTGCGGCTGGGCAAATCCCCGGTGATGACCACCCATTAAGTCATAAGCATCAATCAAAAATGAAATTGGGGAATCGCAAATCTCACGCGGCATCTCTTTTAAAAAAATGAGCCGCCCTTGTGAATGGACGGCTCAGAAAACCTTGAATTTTTTCAAGTGTACTGCTGACTAATCCTTGGCTTCTGCCAGGAGCGGGCTCAAGCCTGAACCTGGTTCGACGAATTTCGGTTTTTTCACATTTTGGTCTGGCAGTTTGAACTTAAAATAGATCGGGATATTGATCAACAAAGCTGCCACAGCGGTGATGATAAATGGCATTTGTGGGTTAAACCTTTGCCAAAGCTGTGCACCAATCCAGGGTGCGGGTAGGGAGATAAACCCCATGCTGCTGTGGAACACACCCGAGAAGGTTCCCAGCATTTTTGCTGGGACAACCTTCGAGATGATCGATTGGTAAGCCGGCCCCAACATGCCACCGCCGACGCCAAAGACCGCCCAGCTAATGCCAAAGGTCAGGAAATTGTTCGCCCGGAGGAAGATCATGATTGCTGTAAAAATCAGGACAAAACCACTGATCAAAGGTAGTCGTTCATCGTATTTATCGATCAGTTTACCTGAGAGCAGGGGCACAAACATCCCGGCGATGGCGGTGATGGATCCCAGCAGACCGATCTGGGTGATGGTGATATTGGCGATTTGTTCCAGGTAGAGCGGTTGGAGTTCGCCTGACATTCGGAAGGCGATATCCGCCACACCATCGGTCAAGAAAATCCAGGTGATCACGCCGCCTGCCAGCAGCAGACCGACCATGCTGGACATACTCTTTTTGAACGAGCTCATGGTAAGTTTCTGGCTTGGTTGTTCAACAGCCTGGGAACGCTTGGTGGTTGCCATCCAGATGCGCAACCCGGCCGCCATGGCATATAGCAGACCTGATACGGCGAGCATGCCTTTGAAGCCAATCCAACTGGCCAGTAAACCGCCCAAAGGGGGGCCGATGACACCCGTGATGCTGAAGATCGCATTGGTTATACCAAAGACCCTGCCACGGTTTTCTTCAGCTGAATTTTCTGCGATGAAAGCCTGGAAACTGGGCCCGACCAGGGCATACGGAATCTGGTAAACAGCCAGGGCAAGGATCATCCATTGCCAGGTGGGTGCCAGGAACATGGCAGCATAGCCCAAAGTGCCGCCGATGCTGCCGATGGCCACAGCCCGCAACCGCCCGATTGAGTCAGATACCCAACCACCGAAAATTTGCAAAACGAGAATTACGGCTGCTGTCAATGTGAATACCAGGCCGACATCGGTGATGTCCGCGCCGAGTTCTGTCAGGTAAATCGGCATCAGCAAGGGGGTCATCATCCCGCCAATATTGGCCAGCACCATGGCCAGCATGAACCAGCGCATGATGGGCGTCAATAAAGGTTCTTTTTTGTTTTTTATGACGGTATCCATAATTTTTCCTTATGATGATGGGCCTTGATGGACTCTTTCTGTGCGAGTTGTATCATCAAAATAGGGCGTATTAAACGATCACCTGAACCCTGGATGTATTCAGTATATAAAAAAACAGGGGCTACCGGTAGCTACCCGGGAACAGATTTCACCCTGGCCGGATGGGTAGGTTAATTTTGTCAAACCAAAGTTCAGGATTGGCGTTGTTGCCCTAACTTCTCAACAAATATCGAAAAAACTTAGAAAGTCAACCTAAAGCACAGGTAAAATTGAAAAACTGGACAGGTTAGGAGGACTGTCTTTTTTTGATTAAGTCCGAGGGGGTTACTGGATGCCTGGTTTCCCTTGCCCGGGGAACTCGACGATGGCAAAGGTCTCAGAGGCCACTTCGATGCCTTCAGCTTTGAAGGTGTCCAGTAAAGTCTCGCAAACATCACTGCGGAAGAGGCGCCGTAAATCGGTGTCAACCGGATAAACCAGGCCTAATTCGATCCAGTTATCAGTTATGTTGACAAACA
>SKPR01000243.1 GCA_007119455.1 Candidatus Brevefilum sp.
ACCAGTTCAGCGCAAACCGATTCCAGAGTTGCCAGGGTTTCCTCCAGGTTGGGGGCAAAGCGGCCTAGGTAAGCGCCTAACGTTTCATCTTCATCAAAAACAAGTCCCTGACGCAGATAACCGATCCGGAGTGATGGGGGAAGATAGGCAACATGCCCTGAATCGGCCGGCTCATCACCGGCGATGATATTCATCAGCGTGGACTTGCCGCATCCATTAGGACCGACAAGGGCTGCTCGCTGACCCTGATTGAGAGTGAATGTAACTTGTTTAAAAACGGAATTGAGACCGTATGATTTCGAAAGATCGTGCACTGTAAACACATCAACCTGCCTTCTTAAAACAAAAAGCCAGGGGCAAGCCCCGGCCGGTAATCTTCAGCCGTATACTGGCTACCCAGAACATTAAGAAATTTACAGATCGATGTTAATCACGCACAACTCCTTCTAACAGGTCTGATGCTGATTATAACCCAATTTATCTCTATTCCAAAACTTTCAAGGGGGTAAAGTCTGATCATCTGGTTGAATAGATTCAAAATTCTTTGCAGCAGTTTCAAGCCTCAGGTAACCAGACCCGCATTGCACCCGGCTCACGGTTTGCCCAGGCATAGTAGGGTATGGCTTTGAAGGGCACCCTCACAAAATCTGGCGGATCTGGCTGGTACAATGCCCCACCCCAAGCGTCAACATCGGCTGCCAGGGCTTTACCCACCAGCGTACCCACGCCGCCCAGCAAATCCGTCTCAAAACGGCTCTCCAGGCTCACGGAACGCGGTAAGCGGATCAGGTGCAGGGGAACCGGCTGGTCAAGCGCCTCCAGGCAATAGACAATGGGCCCGCGCATCAATGCCACACTGTCCACAGTGGCCTTTACGTCCGGATGGGCATATACCCGGTGGGCTGGCATCAACCACTGAAGACGAATCTCATCACCCGGCTTCCAGCGACGCTCCAGGCGGAAATACCCCCCCTCAAAGGGGATATCGTCGGGCAAACGGTCGCCATTCAGGTAAAGCCGCGCTTCCTGACACCAACCTGGTTTACGCAGTTTAAGCGTGAAGGACTGTTGCACATCCATTTCACAACGGATGCAGACGACCCCATCCCAGGGGTAATCCGTTTCCTGGATAAGCGTTACTGTACCAGGGTCGAACTCAATCCGGGCTTCACTCTGAATGTAGAGATGTGTGGTAATCTCATCGCCAGTTGTACTGTAAACAAATCCGCCAATCGTTGGAAGCAATCGGTTGATATTGGGCGGACAGCAGGAACAACTATAAAAGACTTGCCGCTGGTGAGTCCCATCGCTCGCCAATGGGTTTACATAAAAAAAGCGGTCGCCTTCCAGAGAAACCCCGCTGAGGACAGCATTATACAAAGCCCGCTCCATCACATCCGCATAACGACTGTCCATGTGCAGATGCAGCATGCGGTGGGCCCAAAAGACCAGGCCGATGGCTGCACAGGTTTCGGCATAAGCATCCTGGTTTGGCAGGTGGTAGGACGGGGTAAAACCCTCATTTTCGCGGGATGTGCCAATCCCACCGGTCAGGTAGAGCTTGTGAGACACCAGGTCTTCCCACAATTTTTCCAGAACCACCCTTAGTTCCCGGTCTCTCTGCTCCCTGGCCAGGTCAGCCATCGCACCGTACAGGTACATCGCCCTGACTGCATGCCCAACAACAGTTTCCTGTTCGCGCACAGGCCTATGAGACTGGGTATAAGCGTGTGTTTTCGCCCAGTATGCCGCCGGATCTTCTCTCCGCTGGCGTGCTTCCTGATCAAAATAATATGGATGGCCGCCGCGAGCATCCACGAAATAGGCAGCCAGATTGAGATAGCGTTTCTCACCTGTATGATGATAGAGCTTGACCAGGGCCAGTTCAATTTCTTGATGGCCAGGATATCCGCGCAATTGGCCCTTTCCGGGACCGAAAGTCCGGTCAATCAGGTCAGCATACCGCCGCATGGCAGACAGGAAGCGCCGGTCCCCGGTGGCCTGGTGATGTGCGATGGATGCTTCGATCATATGACCAGCGCAGTAAAGCTCATGCCGATCACGCAGGTTTGTCCAGCGGTTTTCCGGTTCGACCACAGTATAGTAAGGATTCAGATAACCATCCTCACCCTGAGCAGACAGGATTCGGTCCACAAGACTCTCGACCCGGCCCAGCAAATCCTGATCCTGGTGGTTCATCAGACTGTAACAGGCCCCTTCCAGCCACTTGGCAACATCAGAATCCCAAAATACGTGCGGTTTGGGACGGCTGCTGTCCGGTGACCAATCCAGATCGTATGCCTCAATCCGCCCTGTTTTCTGTAATTGCTCGTATACACGGTCGAGTCCCTGCTGGCGGTTGGCCGCCAGCCTCGGCGCCCAGAAAGCGTCCTGAATACGAACATTGGTAAAATGAAGGGGGGTGTTTTTGGTATTTTTCATGATCTGACCTGACTCTCCCAATACTTTCTAAGTTAATTGTAACCAATTTATCCACCGGATGCATTTCATCGAGATACACTTATAGCTGATAAAATTTTTGACACCTTGCCGGTTATGGCTGCGGTCCGCCATATCCGTTGACAGCTGCTGGTATATCTCTTAGACTTCTAATATCCTGAGCAATCAAGGACTTGACGAACCAGTTCTGAACCCCATCCAGAAGGGAATGCATCCTATGGCACCAAAGATCCCTGAATTTATTCTGCGAAACATGGTAGTGAAAGACAGCCTCAAACCACAAAATGGTGGTTTCACATTTCAGCTCAAAAACTCATATGCACCGGCAACAATCACCACAATCCAGGTTGAATCAGGGGGGAAGGTTTTCGCTACAGAAGATATCACGTTAACCCTCGAAGGAGAGAGCCCTGTTCAGGCCGACTCAATTTCTCCAGAGAACCCCTTTCCCCTTCCGGTGGGTAAGGTTTTGACAATCCGGGTTGACAATCATCAGCAACCGGAGACGCCTATCCGACTTTCAGTGAAAACAAAGGAAGCCGGCAAGCTCCGCCTCACCATTGAAGCCGGATCTGCCGTAAAAACCCCTTCCCGCTACCCCCGGGAAAACATCTTCAAACGTCTGGTCAGCAGTGCCCTCCATGCACAGGCCATCGTCAACCTCGATCATGTGATCGGTGAGATTGACCCGCATATCTATGGTCATTTTGTCGAGCATCTTGAGGACTGCATTTATGGCGGTATTTTCACAACGGACGGATCACAGATGAATCCGGACGTGGTTGATCTGGTGCGCGCTCTGGAACCACCGTTGATACGTTACCCGGGTGGCAATTATGCCAGCGATTACCACTGGGAAGAGGGTATCGGCCCCAAAGACGAGCGTCCGGTTCATTACGATCGCGCCTGGCACTCAGAAGACCCTAACCTGGTGGGCACCGACGAAATGATGGCCTTTTGCAGAGCGGTGGGCGCTGAACCCTACCTGGTTATCAATGACGCCTCCGGTTCTCCCGAAGAAGCTGCCCGTTGGGTGGCATACTGCAATGACCCGCCTGACACTGACCCTGGCGCAAGACGGGCAGCAAACGGGCATCCGGACCCTTATCATGTCAAGATTTGGGGTCTGGGAAATGAGGTCTGGGGCGAATGGCAGGTCGGCCATACCAGTGCAAGAGGCTATGTCGAGCGGATCCGCCCTTTCATCGAGCGGATGCACGATATTGACCCCTCCATCAAACTGGTCGCTGTCGGGCTGGACTATTTACAGGATGATCCCCGTGGTGCGATCGATTGGAACCGGACCGTGTTGGAAGGTATCGGTGATTCGATTGATTATGTTTCATTCCACCTCTACCAACCCAGTGAAGAAGGTTACCGCGAAGAATATGACCCCGAAGTCCTCTATCACAGCATCGTTGCCGCACCGCATAGCGCAGAAAATGCCATTATCAGGATGGCAGAACAGATCCAGTTCTTGAAACCCAACCGCCCGATAGGCATCGCCCTGGATGAATACAATGTGAAACTGCCGCCTCCGGCTAATGCAGAAAGCATGCACGACCTGACCTATACCCTCCGGGATGGGTTATACGTGGCGGGCATGTTAAATACCTTTCACCGCCAATGTAATATGCTGAAAATCGCCAATATCGCCCTGCTGGTCAACACCCTCCCGGTGATTGAGAAGCCCCCATCACAACCTGCTTTTCCGACACCACTGTATTTTCCATTCAAGCTCTACAAACAAATGGAATCACAGGCGCTGGATGTGGCCATATGGTCACCCTACTACCAGATCGGGTCCCTGGGGCTCAACATTGAAGCCTCAGACCAGGTGCCTTATCTCGACATTACCGCGACCAGGTCTCCTGATGGAAACCGACTGGTATTGGGCATCCTCAACCGTCATCCATTGAAGACCGCTAAGGTCATGATCAATTTAAAAGGCGAAGGAAACCGGGCTTACCGTTCAAGAGATTCCTGGCTGATGTCCGGTCCGGATCCTCTGGCTGCCAACACCATTAAAACCCCGAATGCCGTGGGCATCCGCCGGGTCAAACCAGCCCCCTCTCGTTATGGTTGGCTGGATGTCAGCCTGCCGGCTGCGTCATTGAATGTCCTGACTCTTGAAAAATAGTTCTCTTCTGGTAACTACTCAGCATGCAAGGGAATACGGGTGGTATGGCAACGAAGACGCCACACCCCCAGCCTTCAGCAGCAGAACTGCCTGAGCCGTTACCTCTTCTGTAAAATCAAAAAAAACCCAAGAATATTCAGGCGGAGTCCAGGGGTTTTTAATGATCTACATCATGTTCAGCCAACGGCACCGGTCTGTTCAAGCACCAGAGTCTGGTCTTTAATACCGAATAAAGCCAGGGTTGAGATCAGGAACAAAAATCCAAAGATACTGATCAAAACGGTGAAACCGACACCATCGCCGATTGGGCCGCCAATATAAGCACCAACGGCCCCAGCACCGGCACCGGCCAGGTTCTGAATCCCCAGGTAACGCCCGGCTTCCTGTTTGGGGACCAGGGTGGTGCCAATGGCCCAACTGGCTGAATAGAAGAACCCGATGGCAATGCCAATCATCAATCCGCCGATATACAGCATGGTCATCCCGACCGAGGCAATCACCACCAGGGTGCCAAGCATGGCCAGGACGCCGCTAAAGGCACACACTGGCTTGCGGCCAAATTTGTCCGTCAGCCACCCGGCAGGGATACTGGAGATGAGAATGGCCACGCCGACAAACATCACCAGCATGGCGGTTGGGCCGGCAGCCGCAGCCCCTTCCAGATCGGGGAAGCGCTCCTGAAGAAAATACAATACAAAACTGGCCAGATTGGTGGAGCCGACCAGAAAGGCCAGCCGGTTAATCACCCACCAGGTAAAGGAGGTGTTATCGCCGCTGCCGGTTCCACCGATGCTCATCTGAACACTGCTCCAGACGCCTAAAACCACCGCAACCGACATTCCCAGAACGCCAACGGATGCAGTAACGATCAAAGCCGTGGTATCCGGCAGCACAACAGCAAGAGAATTGACATAATTTACCAGCGCCCCGGAACCGAGGATGATCACCGTGAAAACAACCGTCATACCCACCAGACGCAACACGGGCTTCCAATCCATTTCATAAGGCGGTTCTTTGATGGGTTTTTCCGGGGCAAACATGGTGAGAGCGGTACTGACCAGTACGACAACGCTCAGGATGGCCAATGCCCCCCAGATATTACCAACCTCGACCATCCTGGTGACCACGAAGGACACAAAGATCAGCGGGGCCGGTAACTCAAAAAAGGCTTTAACACCGGCAAATATGCCATGTTTGGTTTCCGGAACAATATCAGGGATCAGGCTCTGCACGGCCGCATGTCCGGTATTCGATGAAAGCATCGAAAGGATATAAGTGCCAAATAAAACCCAGTACCCGGTTGTTCCCTCAAGTGTTGCTGCAATCACCCCAATGCCGATAAAGACAAGGATTTCTGTAATCCCGCCAATCAGGATAAAGGGACGGCGTCGTCCCAGCCGCGAGGTACTGCGGTCAGACAGGATTCCGATCAATCCCTGCATCAGGACGGCGATCATCAATGCCCATAAGCGCAGGTTGCCATAGGCAGCGCCTTTAACTTCATCGCCCATAAATAATTGAACAAGCAATGGCAAGATGAGAGGGGTTAATGTCTGAGATCGGGCTGTCAGTGCAAAATAAAAGATGTTAATGGTGATATAGTCGTGCCAGCGGATCTTTTTTTCCATAGGGTTTCCTCCAGAATGGATCATGTCTGTGGGGCAATGTCAGGTTTTGTCCTGTGAACTTTGATATGCTTAACCCGAGTCCGGTTGTTTAGGTGTTGAATTTTCCAGAATCAGGATGCTGTAAATATCCAGTTCGATCGGTAAGCGCTGCCCTTCGACAGCAATAATGCCGATCTTATCCGGTGAATGGACTTTTGCTTGAACTGGTTCGCTGAAATGGACGGTCACAACCTGCGATTCAGGTCCGTAATTCAACAAGTGAATCTGAGTCTGGTCACCCTTTTGCCAGACTTCAATCAGGGTCGGGAATTGCCCTTCTACCCTGGGCAAAACCTCGGTTGGCAGGGCTGTCAACAAACCCTCAGACAATGATTTTTCAGGCAGGTCAAATAACGCTGTCTGGGTGACCAGCTTGGCCATGTTCATCTTATCCATCACCTGCCTGGCCAGTTTACTCCCATGATACGATCGCAGCAGAAATAAACCCAGGCCCTCAACCAGGTCGTGCCACAGGCCACCCCTGGCCACTGCCGTCATCTTCCGCCAGGCCCAACCCGGTATTGCAGGCACATGAACCTGCTGTATCGTTTCGTCAGACGTCTTATAATCACGATGGTAAGGTGTAAAAGTCAGTAATACCGCTAATCCCGTCATCCGGTCTCCGACCCTTACCACCCGCCAGGGAATCCCCGCCCTGGTCAACGCCTGGCCCGCACCATAATAAACAGGCGCCAGGCCCATCCAATTTCGCCAGAGATCTTCTTCCGGGTGCAACAGGCCAACCGGCGCAAGGTTGGTCCGTTCCTGGTAAAGCAGATGTTGTTCAGCCAACC
>SKPR01000097.1 GCA_007119455.1 Candidatus Brevefilum sp.
CGCACCCCGGATCTGGTTCAAGGTGAATCCGAATTTCTCAACCACCTGGCCAGGGGTGGGCTTTCCGTACCCCAGGTGCTGCCATCCATCCATGGGAACCTGGTTGAAACGATTGAAGCAGCGGACGGCTCACTATTCCTAACAACACTCTTTGAGAAAGCACCAGGCGGCCCACCTGGAACAACGGATTGGAAACCACAACTTCATCAGGATATGGGGCGATTTATGGGGAAGTTACACCGATTGAGCAAACAATTCAGGCCAAGCGCCGTTCAGTACAAACGCTTTGATATTAAAGACGACTTAACTGAGGTCCAACAAACTGCCAGAAAACACCTCCCAGAATCGGACCATGGTATTCTGACTGCTTTAGAGGAAACAGTAGCAGCCATTCACCAACTGCCTAGTTGCAATGATTGCTACGGCCTGTGTCACATCGATTTTCACGGCGGTAATTTCTTTATCACAGATGACGGTCAGATCACATTATTTGATTTTGACGACTGCCAGTATGCCTGGTTTATTTACGATATCGCCATGGCACTGTTTTATGTCACACCGCCTGACTGTGCCAGCGGATCCCAACGACGTGATGCCATGTCATTCCTCCAGAATTTCTGGAAGGGATACCAAATTGAAAATAACCTGAATCGGAGTTGGTTAGCCCACATTGCCCTCTTCCTACGCCTGCGAGAAATTGATCTCTACATCCTCATCCACCGCAGTATGGATCTAAACAACCTGGACCGGTGGTGTGCAAGTTATATGAAAAACCGGCATGAGAAGATATTAGGTAATGTGCCCTACTGTGATATTGCTTTCGATTCAGCAAAAAATTGAATAAATCGTAACTACTCAGCATGCAAAGGAAAATAGGGGGTGTGGTGTGGCAGCTTCGCCGCCACACCACACCCCCCAACCTTCAGCAACAGAACTGCCTGAGCAGTTACAATAAATCAAAATAAACTACATGAAGTTTGAGATTCTTGGCAATTAATTCCTTTAATTCTTTATTCGCGCCAGCCAAGCGCGTATCTCGCGTTCATGGTCATCGTGAAAATGGTCAAAATATTCACCAGCCAGAAAGCGTTCATTTCCAACCCAGACCAGATAAAAATCATGATGTTCCTTGATTACTTCGATCCGGACATTATCAGTCAAGCTATCGATGACCATGAGGAGCTGTTGCAATACCTGTTTTGATTCATCCAAGACTTCTTCAACTGGACGCAGGTGATTACGCTCATAAATCCATGCGTTGATTTCATCTTCTTTTTGAAGGTGTGCGGGCCAGGGCGGTGATGGTTGTGGCATGCTCCTTTGCGCAGCCTTGATTCGGGCCAAGAGCCACAAATTCCAGATATTCAGGTGTGCGATAATATCCTTAATGGACCAGTGACCCGCCACACCTGGCAGTTCTATGTGCTCTGGATCAATTTGATTGAGAAAAGCCTCCCATTCTCGTTTTTCTTCATGCAGCCAATTCAGTAGTTCGAATTTCCTCATCATGCAGCCTTTACAGCGGACCTTCTTTCACCGCAAACTTTTCCGTGTGCGCATTGAGATAGGCCCAACCATCCACTTCTGGAGCAGGGAGCCCCAGACTGCTGATGATGGTGGTGATATTGGTTCGATGCTCAATACCATGGTTGATGGTTTGAATAAAGAGGTGCCGGGCATGGTATTCAAAAAAGCTGCCCTCATCCTCTTCATGCACGATATCGGTCGGTGCGACGTGCTTAATTGCCTCAAGTAAAGCTTCTGCTACCGTTGCAGAAAAGTCAGTGATTTCAGCCAGTGACGGCTCATCTTCCCACCTAAAAGGTGGTGATAGTCTTTTGCCTGTCATTCTTCCGATATAAGACGCTTCTGCATGGATAATGTGCCCGATGGTCTCGTGGATGGTGCCATATGTGCCAGGAACCGTGGCGTTAAGCTCTTCACTCGTCAGTTCCTGACAAAAGATCAGGATCTGTCGATTAGCCCAGTTATTGTAGTGGATCAGCTCGATCAGGGTTGTTTCAGGTTGTGTTTCCATACTTCAGATCTCCTATTTGGAGCAAATGTTCTTCCACTCTGGTATTACGCCTATTTTCACAAAGACCTTCTTAAGAAAGCGAGTGGCTCGCCTAATTTGTGTTGGGTCCGTTTACACAATGCTTTACCTGGTCAACTCACACTGTAGAGGTTTTTTTGAGGAAAGCCAGGGTTCGCTCCCAGGTCAGGTTGGCGGCGTTTTCGTCATATGCATCCTCACGGTCAGGCTCACAGAACCAGTGGCCTGTGCCAGGATACCGGTAGAAGGCCACTTGATGGCCCGCTTGCCGTAAGGATACCTCCAACTGATCAACATTGGATTGGGGTTCAAATTGATCATCTTCAGCAAAGTGACCAAGATAAGCTGCCTTTGAGTTTCTGTAATCGCCGTCACCGGCCCCATAATAAATGACGACAGATTGGATGAGTTCAGGATGGGTATCAGCCAGGTCGAGGGCATAGTAAACACCTAAAGAGAAAGCAATCACTGCCAGACGTTGATCTGCTTGATGTGTCCGTTCCTTGAGGAACAAGGCTGCCTCTACAATGTCTGCCCTGGCCTGCTCGTAGTTCTCATCAAGGGCGCTTCCCAGCACTTCGGCATCTGCTATCGTATCTGCGATCCTGCCATGGTAAAGGTCCGGTGCAAATGCTGTGAAACCGTTTCCGGCAAGCTTTTTACAGAATCCTTTGATGGTATCGTTCAACCCCCACCAGGCATGCAGAACCAGAACGCCGGTTCCAATTCCAGTTGTAGGAACAGCAAGAAATCCTTCAGGTTGAATTTCACCCATACTGCCTCCATTATTCTTCTTTATTGGTCGTTCTAGCCGTTAGCGTAACAACCTAAGAATATCATTATTCTGACTTATGACATCTATATTGTCATTTTACTTTGGATCTTGAAGAGATTCAACGACACATAATTTCGACCTTAATATGGAAAAGTTGTGTCAGGGAGGTAGAACAATAATGACCAATGTTAATTCGGTTTTGGTTTAGACCTGAGACAAGGAAATATGATTAAGCATCATCTTGCTATTTTGATAGGTTATTATTTTCCCATATTCCTGCACGATTGCTTACACACTGTCACGACTCAAACTGACCACCCGCCCATCATCTCGGGCTGAGGCCAATAAAGCCACAATCACTCGCATATTATCCACCGCGTCTTCAATGGGGAATAACGGAACACTCCCATCGATGGTGTGCATGAAGTCCTCAGCCAGCAGGCGGTAGTGATTTACATCGGCAAAGGTATGTTGCTCCGAAATTTCCCTCCCCTTTTCTTCGTAAATCACAGCTTCATCCGGACCCGGGATAAAGGTCTTCGGTAATGTTAAATAACCTTCCGTACCTGCCACCAAGCAGCGTTCCCGGCGTGCCTGATTGAGCCCACAATCAAAGTGCGCCAACAATCCATCGCCGAAATCGAGCATTCCGGCCAACTGCGCATCGACTCCTGTCGGGGCCCAATATGCCCGGGCCTGTGCGGTTACCGGCTCCCTCCCCGCCAATAACCGGCTGACATTGATGCAATAACAGCCCACATCCATCAACGCCCCACCGCCCATCTCAGGCTGGTAGCGGATGTTGTTTAAATCCGACAGTCGGAAGGTGAAGGCCGACTCAATCGTGCGGACTTTACCAATTGCACCTGAATGGATCATTTCACGAGAGGCCAGGATGCGTGGGTGATAGCGGTACATGAAGGCTTCTGTCAATTGCACCTTGTTTGCCTCAGCCGCAGCGATCATCTGGCGGCATTCGGACGGATCTAAAGCCAGAGGTTTCTCACAAAGTACGTGTTTCCCGGCTTCCGCTGCGCGCACTGCCCATTCTCGATGCAGGTGGTTGGGGAGCGGGATATACACGGCATCAATGGCTGGATCAGCCAGCAAAGCCTGGTAATCGCCATAGGCGCGGGGAATATCCAATTCATCAGCAAAATTCTTGGCTTTTTCCTCATCCCGGCTGGCCACAGCCAACACCTCAGCCATGGATGATTCCAGGAGAGCCGGAATCATTGCTTTGCGACCAATATTGGCGGTACTGAGAATGCCCCATTGATAAGTCTTCATTTGATACTCCTTTTGCTGTATTTTTACCGATCAGTCCTTCATAGGCGCTACAATGATCCAGCACTTAGATTACTGTAATTATAAATGGGAACTCAAAAACATGAACCTTATCTTATTTTGAGATTTTCTATCCAAAATATCGATATCAATCATTGATTTTCCTCAGTGATTTTTGTATACTGGTGAGAACACCAACACACAACAAAAAGGGGCACTGATTATGAACACACACCCATTTACCATTCTGCACTCCAATGATATTCACGGCGACTTCCATGCAGAGGTCTGCGGTGAAAAAGGCGATCTGATTGGGGGATTATCGCTGCTTTCAGGTTATATTAACCAGGTTCGAAAAGAAGAAGAAAACGTCCTCTATGTAATTGCGGGTGATATGGTGCAGGGCTCAATCATCGACGCTGAATATAGGGGCATCTCAACCGTCTCGATCATGAACTATCTGGCCCCTGACGTTGTGACACTGGGCAACCACGAATTCGACTACGGCCTGCCCCATCTGCTCTTTTTGGAAAAATTAGCCAACTTCCCCATCGTCAACGCCAACCTCTATATCCGCCAGCATAACAAACGGTTGATGCAACCCTATCACATCATCCGCATGGCGGGATTGGACATTCTCTTCATTGGCATTATCACCGAACTGGTCATCACCACCATTAATAATGACCAGACGATCAGCAGTTTTATCTCCCTTGAGGAAGCCTCAGAAGAGGTCGGAAAAATCACCAATGCCTATAAACATGACGATATTGACCTGACAATCCTGCTGACCCACATCGGTTTTGAGGCTGACCTCGAACTGGCAGCCCTGCTCGATCCTGATTGGGGCGTTGATATGATCATCGGCGGTCATTCCCACACCATTCTGGAAGAGCCCGCCAGGGTCAATGATGTGCTGATCACCCAGGCCGGCGAGGGCACCAAACAGATCGGACGTTATGACATCATCGTGGATGACGATACCAACAGCATCGTCGAATTTGACTGGGAGCTAGTTCCTATCTCAAAGGACACGATCCAGCCAGACAAGGACCTGCAAAAATATATTGACTCGTATACCGAAGTTGTCGATGCTAAGTACAACAGCATCGTCTGCAAGCTCTCCACTGAGCTGACCCATCCCTCCCGGGTCGAGGAGACATCCCTCGGTAATCTATTCGCGGACGCCCTGTCAGAATGGGACGAACTGGATGTGATGCTCCTCGGCTCCGGTTCAATTCGGACGCCGACTCTGGGGCCTGTGGTGACGCTCGGTGACTTCATGTCCTGTTTTCCCTATAAAGACACATTGATCAGCTACACGGTGGATGGTAAAACGTTATGGCGTATATTTAACCATTGGATGCGACCCGACAACCGTACGCGCCGGGGGGAATGCTACCAGGTGAATGCTGGTGTGCGGGCGGTTTACGACGATCAGAAGCAGAGCCTGGCAGAATTATGGGTGAAAGGCAAACCCGTCGAAGATGAGGCATTGTTTACTGTAGGGCTGCAGGGCTATCATGCCAACAATAGCGAAGCCAACCTGGCCGTCACCATGGACGAATTGCGTCTGTCAGGACGCAGTCGTGTGGTCGCGACCTGCGTCCAGGACCTGGCTCTCGAATACCTGCGTGCTCACCAGAACTTCAGAGAACAGGTCGAGGGCCGGTTGGTGTATATAGGATAAGTGAATGATTATTTACAATTATTGGGGGTGGTAAAAAAACATCATCAATCCACAAACATTTGGTTCATCATAGGGTTATTATCAAACCCTTTACAATATGCTGAGTTTACTTTAGATAATCATGGTGCAAATTATGACCAGATCTTTTGCATTGATAATGGGTTGAATTCCTGATCACTCAACAATCCATCCTTTATGACCTGTTCAGCATGTTTTTGGTTTAAAGCACCTGACACCGGTAGAATCAAAAACACACACATAAACAGACAGGAGCTAAATCATGCCAGACTTGAGGGTTAGAACACTTTCCGGCGAGACGATCACACTACAAGAAAAGGCTATTGAAACATTCCAGGGGAAGTTGCATGGTGAACTGATTACACCTGATAATGAGCGCTACGATGAAGTGCGTACCATCTGGAATGCGATGATTGACAAGCAACCGGGCTTGATTGCGCTCTGTTTGGGTGTTGCCGATGTGATTGAAGCCGTGAACTTTGCACACGAGCATGAACAATTACTGGCCGTTCGCGGTGGTGGACATAATGTTGCCGGTCATGCCGTCTGTGAAGGCGGGCTGATGGTTGATCTGTCATTGATGAACGCTGTTCAGGTTGATCCTGAAACACAAACTACCGTAGTTCAGGGTGGTGCTACTTTCGCTGATGTTGATCACGAAACCCAGGCGTTCGGCCTGGCTGTTCCAAATGGCGTTGTATCCACAACCGGTGTTGGCGGGTTAACGCTTGGCGGTGGGTTTGGCCGGCTCAGCCGCAAGTACGGACTGACTGCCGACAATCTACGCTCGGCCAATGTTATCACCGCAGACGGCAATCTGATTACCACCAGCGCCGAAAAGAACCCCGATCTGTTCTGGGGAATTCGCGGAGGGGGAGGTAATTTCGGAATCGTGACCGCTTTTGAGTTCGACCTGCACAAGGTCGGTCCAGATGTGCTCTTTGGACCAATTGTTTACCATTTGGAAGATGCCCCTGAGATACTCAGAAATTATCGTGATTTTGCTATGAACGCGCCTTATGCATGCTCTGTGTGGGCAGACTTTCTCATGGCACCCCCCTTACCTTTTTTGCCTGAGGCAGTTCATGGGACAAAAGTTTTATTCATAGC
>SKPR01000220.1 GCA_007119455.1 Candidatus Brevefilum sp.
ATGGCGCTGGCGGAGCGGGATATCAAGCGGATCATCGCCTATAGCTCCGTCAGCCAGATGGGATATATCCTGTTTGGTTTGGGCACGCTGACCCTGCGGGGGATGCAGGGTAGCATCATGCATGTTGTTTACCATGCTATTGTCAAAGCCTTGTTATTCATGGTTGTCGGGATCATTGTTTCCGTAACCCGTGAGCGGGATATTTACCGGATAGGCGGCCTTGGCGTCAAGTACCCGATTCTCATTGTGTGTGCGGCCATTGGGGTGTTGGGTGTCTCAGGGATGCCACCGCTGGGGATTTTCAACAGTGAGTGGATGATTTTCGCCGGTGGCTTTGATTCGGAAGTATCGATTGCGTTAACGGTTATCACACTGATCGGGTCATTGCTAACGGTCATCTATGCTTTAAGGTTTTTTGGTCGGATCTTTTTCGGGGAGCAAAAACCTGATACACTGGCCAGATTTGCGCCGCGCGCATTAACCATTCCAACACTGGCAGTGACCATTTTCTTAATCATCGAAGGTCTGCTGCCCGGGCCATTATTGTCCTGGGCGATGCGAGGACTGGCGACTGTCTTTGGGAGTTCAATTTAATGTCTGGTGTTTTTGATATTGTTTTACCGCTGTCTATTCTGAGTGGTGGTGCATTCCTGATTTATCTTATTGCCAGGGCTCTAACCCTGAGTAACCGGATTGAAGCGTTGCTAACGGTGGTGGTGCTGGTCGTCACCCTGGTTGTTTTGATCATCCAGTATGATCAGGTGCCCGCTCTCATCAGAGACCCGCAGGCCTTTTTTGGGCGGCCAGAGACCGGGGGCATCCTTTACCTTCCCAATCTGCTGGGCATCTTCATATTGATTATCGGTATTGTGATCGGAATCCTGATTACGCTTTACTCAGGTGAATATCTCTCGCGAGATTCACGGTATATGGTTTATTATCCCCTGGTGTTGCTGACACTTTCCGGGTTGTTGGGCATGTTCCTGTCGAATAACCTTTTTAACCTTTTCTTGTTGACTGAGCTGACCACAATTACTGCCAGTGCATTGGTTGCCTTCCGTTTCAAACAGGAGGTCGCCATCAAAGCCGGTTTTAAATATCTGATCATGAGCAGCCTTGGTACGATGACGATGTTACTGGGAATTTATTTTGTCTACCGGAGCACTGGCGCTATGCAATTATTGAGCGTGTTGGAAGCGCCGGATAACATGACCCGGATTGGTGCAGCCTGTTTCCTGCTGGGGTTCAGTTTGAAAGCAGGCGTTGTTCCTTTACACACATGGGTGCCGGATGTCTATGGCCATGCACCCAGTGCGGTCAGCGGATTGCTGGCCGGGGTGCTTTCAAAAAGCATGCTTTTCATCATGCCCGTGATTTGCCTGCGCCTGGGGATGACGAGGGTGGAACTTGGGCAATATCTGATGGCTTTTGCCTGTTTGAATATGCTTCTGGGTTCGGTCAGGATGTTGAGGCAAAACCTGCTCCGACGTTTCCTGTCCTTTTCTTCGATTGCTCAAACCGGTTACCTGATGTTTGGTTTGGGCATAGGCTTTTATTATGAACTTGACCAGGCTTTTTCAGCCGGTCTGTTTTTGTTCCTGGTGATTGCTGTGATGAAATGCCTGGCTTTTTTGGCTGCCGGGATATTCCAGTATTACTCGGGTTCCCAGGATATTGAGCGATTGCGAGGGGTGGCGAAATTCATGCCCTTCACTGCGCTTTGTTTCAGCATTTCACTGGCAGGCCTGGCCGGGATTCCGTTGTTGGCCGGTTTCACCGGAAAATGGCTGATATTTTCTGCTGCGCTGGCGACCGCTGATGCCTTTGCCATAACTTGCCTGGTGGTGTTTATGGCCAGCACCCTGATCAGCCTGGGGGGGTACCTGCCAACCTTGATCATGCAATATGAACCAGTGAACAAAGCCGATGAATTATTTAACGGTCAGTCGACTCCTATCGGAGTTTCCTGGTGGATGCAGGTGCCTGTTGCTGTATTATCACTGCTGGTACTGGTCATTGGGATCTACCCTTCGCCCTGGCTGATGCTGGTAGAACAGGTGATGCAATGGATGGTGATATAAAATGTTATCTCTGCTGAGCCCACCCATTGCATTTGTCATCTTCTTTTTATTACTCTCCCTAGGGTATATTTTTATCCAGAAATATATTTCAAGAGGGCCTGACGATCCAGAGAAATATCTGCCTTATTCGGGTGGCCAGAATATCCCACCTGTTGAGGTTCGGCTTTCTTATCGCAGGTTTTTCCGTATCGGTCTATTATTTGGCATCGCCCATGTCGCTGTTCTGGTCCTGGCGACAGTGCCCTTAGACTGGGATGCACATTGGATTGGGCTGGTTTACCTGATCGGGATTTCCATAAGCGCCCTTGTTTTAGCGCAAACAAAACCCGACTAGACCGTCAAAGATGAGGATTTAATGTTACAAAAATTTATTGATAAGACCTATCGCTGGGCTCAAAGAAATTCTTTATGGGTGATGCACTTCAATACAGGGGGTTGTAACGGTTGTGATATTGAAATTTTGGATCTCCTGACTCCACGTTATGATGTCGAACGTTTGGGAATCCTGGCAGAAGCAACTCCCCGGCATGCCGATGTTCTGTTGTGCACAGGCCCTGTCACGCATCAGGCAAAAGACGGTTTATGGCAGATCTATTCGCAAATGCCCTCGCCGAAGTGGGTGGTCGCTGTGGGAAGCTGCAGTAACACAGGTGCTGTGTTTCACGGCAGTGACACCGTACTGGGCGGCGTCGACAAGATCTTGCCCGTTGACCTGTATATCCCGGGTTGCCCCTGCCGCCCTGAGGCCATCATAGATGGGTTGCTCAAATTGCGAGAAAGGATTGCCCAGGGTGAGCCAGATCAGGTTTGATGAGTGGGTTCGTGAGATTAGAGAAGCCGTTGGATGCGAATGTGAGCCTTATGACGGGATTCAAAATGAGTATACGATCCGCATCCCAGCTGCAAACCTCCGGGATGTGATGGGTATCTTGAAAGACCGTTTTGATTGTTATCATCTTTCTGCCATTACCGCCCAACAGCATGAGGACAGGCCCGAAGAGCTGGAGGTCATCTATCATTTTTGGAAGGGAGAGGGAATTTCTTTCGTAATGACCCTTCCGTTGGAATCATTGGTGATCGAATCCATCACGCCCGACCTCCCGGGTGCGGATTTTTATGAGCGCGAGCTGGCAGAGCTGTATGGTGTGTCATTTTCAGGCCGAGAAGAAATACCGCCTTTATTATTGCCGGATGATTGGAATCAGCCCCCGCCATTTTTAAGTAAAAAGGATTGACATGAGAAAAATCACCGTGCCGATCGGGCCTCAACATCCTTTGTTGAAAGAACCCCTATCGATGAAACTTGAGATCTCAGGTGAGCGTGTATTAGGGGGGACGTTACGGTTGGGATACGTGCATCGTGGGATAGAGAAATTGGCTCAGCAAAGGACATACGTCCAAAATGTACACCTGATTGAGCGGATTTGCGGGATTTGCTCCCATGTTCACACCACAACCTATTGTTCGGCTGTTGAAGCCATACTGGGTATTGAGATCCCACCTCGGGCGCAATACATCCGGGCATTGATGTGTGAGCTGGAGCGGATCCACAGTCACTTGCTGTGGTTGGGTATCCTGGCCAAACATGTGGGTTTGGATACGATCTTCATGCATGCCTGGCATGATCGCGAACTGGTTTTGGACATTATGGAGTCCATTTCTGGTGGCCGTGTTTCGCATGCAGCGAATGAGATCGGTGGGGTGCGATTTGATCTCGATGAAGAAAACGAAACGTTAATCCGCACCAACATTTCCAAACTGCATGACCAGGTCTCAGGTGTGCTGGATGTGATCGAAAATGAACCAGCTCTGCAGGCTCGGACCCGGGGTGTGGCGCCGATTTCGACCGATTTGATCCGTCAATATTGCATGGTGGGACCCATCGCCCGGGCTTCCGGGTTGGATGTGGACCTGCGTCGGGATGATCCCTGGCCGCCTTATGACAGGCTTGATTTCAACGTAATTACCCATCCAGATGGGGATGCCTGGGCCCGGACAATCGTGCGGGCAGAAGAAACACGAGAGAGCCTTCATCTCTGTGAAGCAATTCTTCGGGATTTGCCGGGAGGGGACGTAACTGTCAGAGCACCCCGTAAGGTGCCTGCAGGTGAAGCGGTCACCCGCTCTGAAGCACCGCGAGGTGAGGTCTTTTATTATCTGCGCAGCGATGGCAGTGATCAACCTGCGCGCCTCAAAATCCGGACCCCCACCCTGCCAGCGTTGAGCCTGTTGCCAGAGCAGCTTTCCGCTATCAATGTGGCGGATATCCCGGTTGTGCTGGCAGGAATCGATCTGTGTATTGCCTGTGCGGATCGATGAGGAGGATGTCAGGTGATTGAAGGTCTCTTCTTTTTGCTCTTTTTCCCTGGCCTGGCTTTCCAGGTAGTCTGTGGCTTGGCTTTTGAGTGGCTGGATCGTAAGTTGTTGGCGCGGTTTCAACGCCGGGTGGGTCCACCCTGGTACCAGCCATTGGCGGATTTGATCAAACTTTTCAGCAAGGAAGACCTGCTCCCCAAAGGTGCCAATCATTTGATTGCTGCTCTCCTGCCGCTGGTTTCTTTTAGCGCCGTCCTGACAGCGGGACTTTACATCCCTGTTGCAGGCTTCACACCCTTCTCATTTGAGGGTGATCTGATCGTGATCCTGTTTTTGATGAGTGTGCCCACCCTGGCCTACTATCTGGCGGGCATTGTTTCGCTGGGTGTTTATTCAGTGCTGGGTGGTGGACGTTCCTTATTGCAGTTTTTCTCTTATGAAGTCCCGTTATTAATAGCCCTAAGTGGGCCAGCGATCTTAGGACAGTCCTGGTCTGTGGCTGGCATCATGGAGGCGCAGACGGTTCAGGGACCCTTTGTGATTTTCCAACCGCTTGGATTTATCCTCGCTATAGTTGGTTTGATCGGAAAATTAAAACGGGACCCATTGGATATTCCCAGCGCAAAATCGGAAGTGGTGGGTGGATCACTGACCGAAATCACCGGCACAAAGCTTGGCTTATGGCACCTTTTAATGAAAGTCCAGGCAGTCGTCGGGATCTTCCTGGTGATCAATCTTTACCTGGGGTGGCTGAAATACCTCCCGGCACATTTATCCATTTTGGTATTTGTGATTGAATGTCTTATAATGGTTGTGATTTTGAGTGTGACCAGCGCTGTTTTTGCCCGACTGCGGATTGACCAGCTGGCTGGCCTGGGCTGGAAAATACTGGTGCCCCTGGCGTTGCTGCAGATTGGGTTTGTTATTTTAATGGGAGTTTAGTGTGGAAAAATTCAAAAAGCGATTCAGTTTACTGAGTGCCATCATCCAGGCCTGGTTTGATAAGCCGGAAACGGTTGGCTATCCTTTTTTACCCCTGGTACTTCCAGAAGGTTTCCGGGGGGCAATAGTGATTGACCCCGATAAATGTACAGGCTGTGGTTTATGCGTCCGGGACTGCCCGGCTGGGGGTCTACGGCTTGAGAAGAAATCAAGGGATGAATTTAAATTGATGCACCACCCGGCAAGCTGCGCTTATTGCGGCCAGTGCGAGCGAAGCTGTCTGCGAGGGGCGATTTCCCATTCCAATGCCCTGGTAGCTGCCACGACCGATGCCCGTGAGCTGGTGGTTGTCTTAAAAGAAAAGCAGGGGTGAAATTCTGGAAAGGCTTGACATGAAATTATTCTGGGCTGGTCTACCCGGCCCAGTTTTTGATTCCACCATGATTTTATGGTAAATTTGATTTCAATATTAACAGTAATGAGGTTTATTAAGGAGTATCCGGATGAGTTTTTTACCTGAAAATATAAAAGTACCTGGATCTGTCAGGCAATTTTTGAATGCTGTTGGACGGGATGACCCCGTGTTTGATTTGAATATCGATGAGTGCGCCTTGCTGGTGATTGATATGCAGAAGGATTTCATCCTCCCGGGTGCGCCTTTGGAAGGATGGAATGCCATGGACCTCATCCCGAAGATCAGAGACCTGGTTGGTTTTTTCAGAGATAACGAACGGCCAGTAATCTGGACGGTTCATATCCACCGTCACAATGATATCGGTGTGCTCGAGCCCATGTGGCCTTCTACGGGACCGCGTTCACGCCAGCAGGCCCTGATGGCCGGAACACCAGGCGTTGAGATTGTTGAGGAGCTGCCCGCGCCCCTGTCATCGGAGCTGGTGGTTGAAAAGCACCGTTACAGCGCCTTTTACCAGACCGATCTCGAGTTGAATCTACGGACGATGGGTGTCAAGACCCTGCTCATTACCGGTGTTAATACTAATATTTGCTGCGAATCGACAGCACGGGATGGGTTCATCCGGGATTTTCAGATTATGAGTGTGGCGGATGCGCAAACGTCCATCACCCGTGAATTGCATGAAGCAGCGCTGATCAGCACCGCTGTCGCGTTTGGCCGTGTGGCAGATACAGAAACGGTAATTGAGGAATTAAGGGTTAATTTCTGAGTTTTTGTTTGCGATCCAGGGTTCCGGGGCTTTTTTGACGATGATGCCCTGTGCCCGGTCAATCCGATCGCGGGTAATCATGCGGCCCAGACGTGAGCCATAGGCTACCAGGCGGTCCATCTCACGGATATCGTCCATTTCAATGTGCTCCCGAAGATCAACCTGGAAGCGCCGGAAGTCAAGGCCGTCAAAATAGGTCTCGACCAGGTGTACCTGCTGGTCATCGGCCGACTGTGAGAACACATCCACAATCCGGCCGATCCAATCCCAGGCCCTCAAACGGGCAGCCTGGGCAGGGTTGAAGCTGTAAGGCGAGCGGCCGGTACCGATGCTGATCAGCGTCGTCTCTTCCAAATCCCATTTCAAACATTCCTTCGCTTCAAAAGC
>SKPR01000136.1 GCA_007119455.1 Candidatus Brevefilum sp.
ACGGATGTTACCAATGCCTCGCGGAGTTTACTGATGAACCTTGAGACACTGGATTGGGATGAGGATCTTTTGGATGTTTTTAACATCCCCAAATCCATGTTGCCTGAAATTGTCCCCTCATCAATGGTCTACGGGCACACAAAAGATTTGCTGGCAGGTGTACCCGTTGCTGGTATTCTTGGGGACCAGCAAGCTGCCCTCTTTGGTCAGGCCTGTTATGCTCCCGGAGAGGCAAAAAACACCTACGGTACCGGTTGTTTCATGTTGATGAATACCGGCTCACAGGCAGTTCCCAGCGAAGCTGGCTTGCTGACAACTGTGGGATATCAGATTGGCGATCAGGAAGTGGTCTATGCCCTGGAGGGTTCGATTGCCATCACCGGTGCGTTGGTTCAATGGCTGCGTGACAATATTAGAATGTTTGAAAACTCGTCGGAGGTTGAAATCCTGGCAAAGACCGTCGAGGATACAGGCGGGATTTATTTTGTTCCAGCTTTTTCAGGCCTGTTTGCACCCTATTGGCGAAGCGATGCCCGGGGTGTTATCGTTGGATTGACCCGCTATATTACTCGGGGGCACATTGCCCGAGCCGCTTTGGAGGCCACGGCTTTTCAAACTCGTGAGGTCTTGGATGCGATGGAAAAGGACTGCGGGGCTAAATTGCGCACACTAAAAGTAGATGGTGGGATGGTTGTCAACGACTTGTTGATGCAATTCCAGGCTGATATCCTTGATGTCCCGGTTATCCGACCTGATATATCAGAAACGACCAGCCTTGGCGCAGCTTACGCCGCTGGTCTGGCTGTTGGTTTTTGGAAGGACATTGAATCCTTATGTGAAAAATGGCGAGAAGGTCAACGTTGGTCGCCTATGATGTCTGAAGCAGAACGAAATGAGAAATTCACAGGATGGAAAAAGGCTGTTTCACGTTCCTTTGATTGGGTGGAAGAGGGATAATCTATGTTAGTAAAACGCTATATTTCAGAGGGTCTGGCCCATTTCTCTTATCTGGTCGCTGACCAGGGACAGGCAACAGTGATCGACCCGCGACGGGATGTCGTTGTTTATCTGGATGAAGCAGCAGCCGGTGGCTTTCACATTGATCATGTCTTAGAAACCCACCGAAATGAAGACTATTTAGTCGGGTCGTGTGAGATTGAGTCGATCACCGGAGCTGAAATTTTCCATGCGGACAGCCAGTGGGATTATCAATACGGATTTCCAGCTGAAGAGGGTCAAATCTGGTGGGTTGGTCGGCTCAAGATCCAGGCCATAGCTACACCTGGCCATACCCCCGGATCAATGAGCTACCTGCTCTATGATCCTGACGGGAATCCCTGGATGATTTTCACGGGTGACGCACTTTTCAGCGGGGATGTAGGTAGAGTCGATTTGATGGGTCAAAACCGTCTTGAAGAAATGGCCGGTTTGCTTTATGATTCCCTCTTCACAAAGATTCTTCCCCTTGGCGATGGTATCATCATCTGTCCGGCTCATGGTTCAGGTTCGGTTTGTGGAGCAGGTATTAATGATCGAACGTGGACAACAATCGGAATGGAGCGAAAAAATAATCCAAAATTACAGGTGGATTCGAAGGAAGATTTTATTAAAACTCATGCCCAGATGCTTGAACGCCCACCTTACTTTAAAAAAATGGAACAGCTGAATGTAGAAGGGCCACCCATCCTGGGTAAGTTGCCTTGGCTCAGGCCCATGCTCCCAAATGCGTTTTCTGAAGCAGGACAAGAGGCATTGGTCCTTGATACCCGTGACCAGATTAGTTTTGGATCAGCACATCTTGCTGGAAGCCTAGCATTATGGTCTGACACACTCCCAAAATTTGCAGGTTGGTTTCTTCCCTATCACCAACCGATAGTGATGATTAATGACCAGTTGAGCCATGAAAGAATCCTGCGGATGCTGATTCGCATGGGTTTTGATAACCTCTCTGGTTACCTGAAAGGTGGCGTTCTAAATTGGTCCTGGGCAGGTAAACAATTGGAGAAGGTCGAAATCATCTCGGTCAGTGCTTTTTATCAAACTGTCAACAACGATCCAGATATTTTCGTGTTGGACGTCAGGAGCGCGGATCAACCTTGGGATGATGGAATCCCACAGGGGGTACATATTCCACTAACACAATTAAAAGACAACCTGTCAGAAGTTCCAAAAGACAAACGAGTATATATCATTTGTACCAGAGGTAACCGATCCATGACTGCAGCGAGCTTGCTGATGAACCAGGGTTACCAGGATATCGTTGTTCTGATCGGGGGTCTGACAGCCTGGCAGGCATATCTTCGCAATGAAGTCTAATTTCAACAACAGCGGCTAAAATGCTGTATTAAAGCCGCTGGTTGATATTGGGGGGAATTTGACAGGGTATAGATGTGGATTATTGATAAATATCGCTGGTTTTTGCTGCCATGATAAAGTCGTTTTTATGTAAACCATCAATATTATGAGTCCACCACTCAACGGTTACCCGTCCCCAGGTTAGCTCGATCAAGGGGTGATGTCCCTGTTCTTCGGCTATTTCACCAACAGCATTGGTGAAATCAAGTGCCTCGGCAAAATTCTTGAATTCAAAGGTGCGTTTTAAGCGGGGAATGCCATCGACTTCAACGACCTGCCATTCAGGGACTTCTTTTTTGAAGGCGTTGATTTCTTCATCTTTCATGGGTGGAACATCGCTTTCACATGGCACACATTTTTCTTTAGTCAGGTCAGTCATGCAATTTTCCTTTCAATTAGAAATGACTTGCTATCATTAAAAATACCCGAGTAACTACTCAGTATGCAAGGGATTATGGCCCACCCAGTCTTCAGCAGCAGAACTGCCTGAGCAGTTACATCCCCGATTTTGTTAAGCGAGCAAATTGATTGTGAGATCTCATCACTGTTTTGACAACAATCAATTAGGATATCAGGCAGTATTTTTGATCAACTTACGGATTTTTATCCCGCCTTCAACCAGCGATAAAAGCGCACTGATTATAAGCCAGAGGCCGATATCAGGTATGAAGTAAAAGAGCGTTGCTCTGGTTGCGTTTGTTCCAGCATTTAGATAGATAAGGGTTATCAGAAAGGCCAGAACCAGCGGGAATAAGGCGTGTTTCCAGAATATACCAAGGTATTGGCGCCACGGGTTTTTTCTTTCGACATTTTTAAACCAAACGGGTATTCTGGTCAGGATGATGCCATGCCGTAATAAATCTAACAGCGCAATGATGCTTATTATGGCATACACCATTCGCATGGATGGACCAGGCGCTGGTTCGTTCCCCAAAACGACATTGACCAGACCGTCTGCCAGGGGAATATAGGTCATGGTTAAGGGAAGCAATGCATTTTGATTAATCATCAGAACAACACCAATATCGTAATCCGGTAATAAAATCACGTCTGAATAGAAGGCTTCCAACGATCCATTATGCCGAATTGTGGAAATCCCGTTCACCTCAGTCGCAATCCAGCCCATAGCATAATCAGTTTCAACCGAAGGCGGTGGGGTGTGCATGGTGGAAACAGCCCTAGGTGAGGCGACTGGGAAATTATTGAATAAACCTTCGTTATTCTGAGCTATTACGTAATTGGCCATGTCTCTAGCGGTTGAAATCATATAACCAGCGGCCAGATCTGCCGGATTAAATGGCTGTTGTCGGGCGATGGGAAATCCAAAGAAATAATTGTGTCCATTTGCCAACCCGGCATCAATTGCTGGTTCAAGTTCAACGAAGCTGTGAGTCATGTCCAGCGGGTTAAATATATTTTCGACCACGTAGTCCGGAAACGATTTACCTGTTACTGCTTCAATCACCTGCGCCAGGACATTATAGTTCGGATTAAAATAGTGAAAGGTCGTACCCGGAGAGGTTGTTAATTGTGCTTCTTTAAGGTGCCTGACTGTTTCTTCCAGCGTTGTTTCTTCTGTAATCAGTGGGCGTCGGAAGCTGCCATCTGAGAGACCGCTGGTCTGGTTAAGCAGTTGCCGGATGGTTATTCGCGAGCTAAGTTCGGGATCAGCGGTCGTAAACCAGGGGATATAGTCCTGAGCAGGCGTATCTAAATCAACAAGGCCTTCATCAACCAATTGCATAACAGCCAGGGCAGTGAAGGATTTGGAAACTGAACCGATGAAGAAGGGTGTATCCTCTGTGACTGGATTTCCATCACCATCAGTACCAAAGCCAGATAAATAACGCACATCATCGCCCTGGGTGATGGCCACAGACACACCTTTGAGCCGATGCCTTTGCATTTCTGATTCAATATAGGAAGTAATTTCAGCCTCATCGATTGGGATTTGAAAAGATGTTAATGCTGATCCACTTTGCACAGCCAATCCAAAAACTGATCCAATCATGATGATCAACGCGAAAAGTCTTGTTTTTATCAGAATTTCCTCCTTAATATTGACTTTAGTAAGTAATAGCGTTTTTACTCGTCTTCATTTATGAAGCGACGTTTCCAATTAAATAACAGGTTAAGGGCTTCAATAGGTGTGAGGCTGTTGATGTCGAGATCTTTGAATGCATCTAACATGGCGTTGGTTTCCGGGAACAATGTCAACTGCTGTTTGTTTTCGGCAGGTTTTTCCAGCGTATAACCAGAAGAACTTTCCAACTGTTGAAGAATTTCATTGGCGCGCTGAATAACTGGCTTGGGCAGGCCTGCGATTTGGGCGACATGGATCCCATAGGATCGATCCGCCCCTCCGGGAACAATTTTATGCAGGAAAACGACCTGGTTTTCTGATTCTGATACGGCCACATTATAGTTCCGCACCCCCGGCAACAGATCAGCCAGTTCGGTCAATTCATGGTAATGAGTGGCAAATAATGTGTAAGGCTTGAGATTTGGATGGCTATGAATGAACTCAACCATGGCCCAGGCGATCGATACCCCATCATAGGTACTGGTGCCTCGTCCGATCTCGTCGAGAATCAGCAAGCTTCGGGGGGTGGCGTTATTAAGGATATTGGCTGTTTCGATCATCTCCACCATAAAAGTGGATTGTCCGGCATGGATTTCATCCTGGGCCCCGATCCGGGTGAAAATGCGGTCAACCAGACCGATCTTTGCAGATTCCGCCGGGACAAATGAACCCATTTGCGCCATCAATACGATCAACGCGATCTGTCTCAAAAAGGTTGATTTCCCGCTCATGTTGGGCCCGGTGATGATGCGTACGATCTCATTTTCATCCATGATGGCATCGTTGGGAACAAAGCGGTCAGATTTACGTAAAACTTCAACCACAGGATGTCGTCCATTAACAATTTCCAGGCATTTTTCTTCAAAAACCTGGGGCTTTTTATAACCATTGAGTGCAGCGGTTTCAGCCAATGCGAGATAAGCATCCAGCTCGGCCAGCCCTCGGGCAGTTTTCAAAACTTCGTTTGACCCCTGGGCCAGTTCCCCACAAACCTGTGTAAATACCCGCTGTTCGATTTCGTGGATTTGCTCTTCAGCGTTCAAGACGAGGGTTTCGTATTCTTTTAACTCCGGGGTGATATAGCGCTCTGCGTTGACGAGAGTTTGTTTACGGATATAATCATCCGGCACCAGGTCGGTGTTGGTCTTGGTAACCTCAATATAATAACCATAGACTTTGTTGTATCCCACCTTGAGAGATTTGATCCCGGTTCGCTCTTTTTCTGTTCTCTCAAGATCATTAATCCACTGCCGGGCGTGTTTTGATGAATCGATTACCTGATCAAGTTCCGCAGAAAATCCCCCACGAATGACACCGATGTTTGATAGTGTGGCTGGTGGGTCATCCTGAATGGCTGCCATAAGCAGGGAATGTTGATTTTTACACAAACGGATCATGCCCAGAGTTTCTGATAGGGCGGACTTTTCCTCTGAAAATATCGTTTTCAGAACAGGCAATCTGGACAGGTTATCTCGAAGGGCGACCAGATCCCGGGGTATGGCATGTCCTGAAATAACCCGCGAGATTAACCGCTCCAGGTCATCAAAATCGTTCAGTGCTTCCATGGCCTCAGCTCTGACAATGCCATGCTGGAAGAGATAATCAACCGCCTCCAGGCGTTTATTTATCTCTGCCACATTCAGTAGTGGTTTACTGACCCATTGATGGAGTAAGCGTCCCCCCATCGGGGTTTGGGTCTTATTCAGCACACCCAATAGTGAACCCTGGATTTTACCGGTACGAATGGTCTCTGTCAGTTCCAGATTTCGGCGTGTCTCAGCGTCCAGCACCATGAAATCATCCAGTGTGTACGTGCTGAGCGTATTCAGTAATTTTAGGCTTTGACGTTGTGTGTCTTCCAGATATGAAAGGATCGCTCCGGCAGCACGCACAGCCATGGGTTTGCTCCGTAAGCCAAAACCATCCAGGGTGGTCACACCAAAATGATCTTGAAGATGATCTGTACATCGTCCTAACTCAAAATGCCAGCTTTCGTAAGTTGTGAGGTATCCCGGAAGTCCCTCAGGAGCGGGAAGCGAATCAGACCAGATGATTTCTGAAGGACTTAATCGAAAAAGCTCCGCACGAATAATGTTCTGGATATCTTTTCCAACTAACTCGGTGGTTCCGAATTCGCCAGTTGAAATATCGGCATAGGCAATGCCAGCACGGTTCTCATGATAAAAAGCAGACACCAGGTAGTTGTTTTTTGGATTTTGAAGCAGACCAGGTTCGATTACAGTCCCGGGAGTGACCACGCGGACTACCTCACGCGGGACCAGGCCATTCTCCGGTTCATCGGAGACCTGTTCACAGATGGCCACATGATATCCTTTTTTTATTAATTTTGACAGATAATTCTCAGCAGCATGGTGGGGAATGCCAGCCATGGGTACCCGCACACCTTTAGATACGGGAC
>SKPR01000238.1 GCA_007119455.1 Candidatus Brevefilum sp.
GTCCGGAGAAAGGCGCTCGGGTGCCAGGCTTCCCATTACGATGTCGGCCTGCGATTTTCCCGGAATGCTGACGGCTTTCCGGGTTGTTTTTTGGATCGGGATGCCCTCTGCGATTTTCGGTGCAGGTTCTTGATTGGGGTTGGTCCAATCACCCAGGGTTTCTCGGACAGCATCGACAGCATTTTGGGCATCCACAGCACCCACAATGACCACGACCATGTTCATGGGTCCATAGGTGCGGTGATAAAAATCCACCAGATCTTCTCGCTGGATGGCCTGGACAGTTTCCGGGTAGCCTTCTTCGGGACGCTGGTAAGGGTGGCCAGCATAAACAATTTGGTCGAATAAAAGGGCCGCCATAGCAGACGTGTTTTGTGCACGGATCGCCAGACCGGTCAGCAATTGGGTTTTCTGGCGGTTGAACTCCTTTTCAGGAAAGGTGGGTGATCGCAGACAATCTGCGATCAGGGATAATAGCAATGAAAGATCTTCACTTAAACAATGGGCATTGAAGGCGGTGGTGAGGGTGCCGGCTGAAAAGTTCAGTGACGCGCCTACGGATTCGATTTTATTATAAAGCTCCTGAAAGCCATAAGAATCCGTACCCGTCATCAATCCAAAGGCTGTCAGGTAACCCAAACCAAGTTTATCGTCCGGGTCGAAAATGCTGCCGCTATGCAAATAGCCTTTGATGGATAGCGTTGGGCTGTTGAAGTTGGCGCGTGTCAGAACGGTGATTCCATTAGGAAGGACCTGCCGGGTGATGTCATCCGGACCGGGTAATGCATTTCGGTGTTGTTCGCTGTAAATGGCGTTTTCCATAATATTCTATTTTCCTTCTTCAGGCAGGTAGAAACCCACCACCCGGTTATCGGGCTGGAGATAATCTCGAGCTGTTTGCAACACATCATCTGGTGTGACCTGTGCAAGATGCTCGACATAATTTTCAAACCAGTCATAACTCGCAAACATATCGGTATATCCCAGCCAGAAGGCCTGGTTTGAGATATTTTCGCTGCTGTACGCGAAAAGCGCTCTGGCCTGTTTGATTGCCCGATCAATTTCAGCTTTTGTGACCGGCGAATCAAGGACACGGGAAATCTCCTGGTCAACGGCCTTCAGGACATCTTCCGGTGTATGTGCGGGATGGACCGTCAGGTTAATGGCATAGAGGTAGGGATCGCGGGTGGCCTGCAGGATGCCGTGGCACGAAACAGAAATCTCGCCTTCGACGAGTGCCCGGTAAAGGCGGCTGGTCTTGTTGGTTGTCCCACCAGAACCGAACATATTCAAACTGCTTGGCCCGGTTAGCAGGCTATCCAGCACTGTCAGGGTGAAAAAATCACGGTTGCCGGCCCGTGGGGCCCGATACGCAATCTGAACGTAGCTCGTCTCACCCGGGCCTGTCACAGTCACACGTTTTTCCTGTCCCAGGGGCGCGTCATCTGGGATTTCCATTTCTGCACCTGGACGGTCCGGGATGCTTCCATAAATCTCATGAATCTTCTTCAGCATGGCCTCAGTTTGAAAATCACCTGCGATCGCCAGGATGGCATTCCCAGGACGGTAAAACTGGCGGTAATGCTCAAAAAGATCTTCCCGGGTCATGGTCTGCAGGTCTTCTTTCAGTCCAATCACCTCGTAGCGGTAGGGGTGGTTGGTAAAAGCCTCCATCTGTACGGCTTCGCTCAACAAAAAACGAGGTTGATTTTCGTGTCCTTCCCTTTCGGAAATCACGACGGTCCTTTCGCGTTGGACTTCATCGAGGTCAAACTGGCTGTTGGACATACGATCTGCTTCAAGGGTCAGACCGATATCATAGACATGAGCTGGGAGGGTTTCAAAATAGGTGGTCCAGTCCAGATAGGTGAGGGCGTTCCATACGCCGCCCACCTTTGAAATTTCACGATCAAGGTAGCCTGCAGGATATTTCTCTGTACCCTTGAACATCATATGTTCAACCCAGTGTGAAACCCCGGTTTTTCCCCGGAACTCATTTCGAGAACCAACCCTGTACCAGACCCAGGTACTGATGATCGGGGCTGTATGGATCTCTTTCAAATAAACGGATAAACCGTTGGACAAAGTATGAAATTGTGGCGATTCAGGCATATTTCTCTTTTACTAATGGATTATTTTAAATTATTGAGTAAGTTTTATGTTTCACTCCATTATAAAGTGAAAAATGAATCCAGTATAATAACACTTGTTATTGTACCCAAGATTCCTTGGGAACTTGTAACTGCTCAGGCAGTTTTGCTGCTGAAGGCTGAGGGGCCCATTGTCCCTTGCATGCTGAGTAGTTACAGGAAATTTTTATTATCAATGAGGTGCCTTCTGACTGACTTGAATGCCAAAACATATCTGGTTGCTGTTATCGGAGCCGGCCCGGCCGGCTTATACGCTGCCCAATTCCTGGCCAGGCAAGGTGTACAGGTTGTGATCTTCAACAGGGATATTAAACCGGGCGGTTTAGCAGAATATGGCATCTTCCCTGATAAACAAAAAATGCGCACAGGCCTGATGGCACAATTCCATCGCATTCTCCACATGCCCAATATCCGCTATGTGGGTAATGTGACGATCGGTCAATCCGGTGACTTGAAACTTGATCAGCTTCGACAGGCTGGTTTCCAGGCATTCATGGTTACAACTGGTGCACAGAAGCAGAAATGGTTGGGTTTGCCCGGGGAAGACCTGGCTGGTGTCTACCAGGCCAATGACCTCGTCTTTCACTATAATCGCTTACCGGCTTTTGCTGAAAAACAGCCTGACATTGGCCACCAGGTTGTGATGATTGGCGCTGGCAATGTTATGCTGGATATCGTCAATTATCTCAGGCTTGAAAGCAAACAAAGGCTCATAACGGCCTATGCCCGGCGAGGTCCCGGCCAGGTGAAATTTGATCAGCAAACACTGGAACCGGTCGCCGGCTGCCTTGATATGGAAGCCATTGATCATGCAGTCCAATCAGCCATGTCCTTGATCAACCACTCCCCTTATGATTTGGAACCATTTTATGAATTGCTGACGAAAGCTCGCCAGAAATCAACGGCCTGTAATTCAAAGATTACATTAAGGATGGCCTTTCTCAAATCACCCAGGCGGTTATTGGGAGATGAAACGGGGCATGTCAAAGCGATCGTCTTTGAAAGCAATCAGCTGGTCTTCCAGGATGACGAATTTGTTGCACAGGCTACCGGGGAATTTGAGACAATCCCGGCTGATACAGTGATTTTCTCAATTGGTTCCCAGGTGGATGAAGGTTTTGGCCTGCCCATTTCACAGGGAAATTATGTGACGAACCCTGCGCCGCGTTACCCGGTTGATGGTATCTCGTATGAAGTTTATAACCCGGATCTCTGCGCCCACTGCGAAGATATTTTTGTCAGCGGATGGGCTCGCTCTGCAGGGGAAGGGATCGTTGGACTGGCCCGTAAAGATGCAGAACGGGGGGCAAAAGCCATTTTAAGTTATTTGGACACCCTTAAGCCGATCTCTGATGATGAGGTGGATGCGGTTTTAATGCGTTTACCTGCCCTGGATAAAGAAACAGTTGATTTACAAGACTTGGAGATATTAGAAAAAATCGAACAAGAAATTGCTGCAGAAAAGGGCTTGAAATCCTTTAAGTTTGGTTCAAAGGAAGCTATGTTGCAAGCGATCAAGAATCGCTCATGACTCGATTTTGAAATTTGGTGGATGCGCTGGTGTCGTTTTACCCAGGTGGGGTTTAATTCTTTTTTCTTTCAGGACGCTTATAACGGATTAAAAGTAAGAAACCAACCGCGATGGTCATCATCCCCATTGACATCCCCCTGGCCTGTAATGGCCCAAAAAATACCTCCGGTAAACGGTGACTGCCAAAGCCAAAAATATCTGCCATACCCGTAAAAACACTGATCACGTAGCCTGTGCTGATCAACCGGGTACCAATGTCTGCTGCTATCGTTTTCTTGCCTTCAGGCCAGAGGGCGTTGAGGGTCAGATAACTTCCTGTGGTCAAAATCCCCAGACCGAACAAGAACACTGATATTTGAACGAAACCTACCACGGGGCTGCGGTCCAATCCAAACAGACTGGGGCGCGCCCCAAGGAGAAAGACCAGGTAGCCGAAGATGGCCAGCGCCAATCCAAAACGGATGCGATATTTTGAGTAAGTGTTCTTTGATTCAGATTCCGATTTTGAGTTAACAGCGCCTGACGCCGTAGGAATTTTTTCCGACTCTTCTGTTGGTGGGTTCTTTTGCATACTCATGTTGAAGGAAGGGCATTATTAAGAATTCTGAGCCAGTTGCCGCTGAATATACGGTCAATGTCAGCTTGATTGTAACCCTTTTCTGCGAGTTTTGGGCTCAGTTTTACAAGGTCAGCGATGGTATCAATTTCTTGAGGAACGGCCTCCACACCAAATCCGCCGTCAAAGTCCGTTCCTAAGGCCACGTTTCGGGTGCTGCCGGCAATCTGGCAGACATGATCAATTTGTGCGACGACTTGATCCAGGCTGACACAATGACGTCCCCCATGTTCGCGCCATTTCACTTCTAAAAATGAATTAAAAGGGACAACGCCCATCACGCCATCCCTGTCGATCAACTGGTGGATGGTTTCGTCTTTGAGGTGGCGGTTAGAAGGAAAGTTTTTGAGCAGCGATTCAGCATTCGAGTGTGACGCAATTACCTGTCCAGGGTAGAAATCCAGTGACTGGCGGGCGGCTTGATGATCCATATGACTGATATCCAAAACCATGTCGAACTCAGCCATATTTGCCAGCAAAGCATAGCCTAGTTTTGTCAGCGGTCCAGGTTCTCGGGTGCCCCCACAATAAGGATTCCCTGCCCAGGCCGGCCCAATCATGGTCACCCCCCACTCAAACCATTGCTCAACTTCGGCTGGCTCGCGGATTCCCTCGGCACCCTCCATCAGCATGACGATTCCCACAGGTGGAGGTGGATCTTGGTTTTCTCTGACGTGTGCTTCCCACTCAGTGAGGTGGGTTTCCAGTCCGGATTGATTAATGAGCAAGCGGAAATGATCGGGATGTTCATCACAGAGTCTGTAATAGGCATCCAGGTTTTCACGGTAATATCGATGAGCCTCTTGGGGTGTTTCATAGGTCTGGACTTTATATTTTCCCTGGTCAGCTCTTAATGGGGTGCAGTAGAGCGTGCCAAACACGATGGCAACATGGCCTTCCTGATATTGTGGCCATCCCAGCAGGGTATTTCCGTTGAAAGCTGGGATGGGTGTATCCTTCTCTGCTTCACGGATATCCAATGCGGATTGTGTATAATCACGGCCTAAATTGATGATGTTCCAGGCAAGGTCTTCGTGGGAGTCAATGATCATGCTCATAAGATTAAATGCATGGCGCACCGGGTCTCCGGTGCGCCTGTGTTGTTGTTTAGGTTACGCCTCTGGTTCTTGTTCAGCGATTTCTTCTTCTGGTTGTTCTTCTACTTCAGGCTCTAATTCCGCCTCAGGCTCTTCATCGACTTCTTCTTCAGCATCAACTTCTGTTTCGACATCTACCTCAGGCTCGACTTCCGCCTCAATTTCTTCAGCATCAACTTCTGTTTCGACTTCTGCCTCAGGTTCTTCGATTTCGACTTCTGCCTCAGGCTCTTCAATTTCGACTTCTTCGTCAGTCTCTTCGGTTTCTGTTTCCTCAGCGACTTGTTCTTCTTCTGATTCTAATTCTGCATCGACTTCGTCGCTAACTTCAGCTTCTTCTTCCATTCCATCATCAGAAATATCTTCAACATCCATTTCTTCTGTCAAAGTTTTCCAGTCGAGGTCTGTGTAGGCAGGGGAGTCAACACGGCGCATGGAGAGCCCAATCCGGTGTGTGTCTTCTTCGATTTTGATAATCCGCAGGGTGACGACTTCATCTTCATGAAGCACCTCTTTGGGATGCTCAATACGCTGTTCGCTGATCTCTGAAATATGGATCAGACCTTCCAGATCACCCTCAACATCATCGAGGAGAAGCCTGGCAAAGGCACCAAAATTGGTCAGGCGGGTAATTTTACCTTCCACCAATTGTCCTTCTTTCAGGTCTTCAATTTGATCATCCCAGGGATCATCTTTCAAACGCCGAATTGAGAGACCGATTCGTTTTCGATCCACATCAACGCTGATGACTTTGACTTTAATCTCCTGTCCCACTTCCAGGATCTCACTGGGGTGATTAACATGATCCCAAGACAGCTCAGATAAGTGAACCAGACCATCTGCACCATTGATGTTCACAAAGGCGCCAAAATCTGCCAGGCTGGTGACCCGACCTGTCCGGATTTCACCTTCTTCCAGGTCTTCAATAACACGTTCTTTGATTGAGTCGCGGGTTTCGCTGCTGGCTGCACGTTCGGAGAGGATCAGGCGGCGGCGATCACGATCAACTTCAATGACTGCCACTTCAATCTCTTCACCAACCATCTCACTATAACGTTCTTCGGGTGAATTACCCGTGATCGTGAGCCGGCGTCCCAAACCGATTTGAGAAGCGGGCACAAAGCCTCGGATGGTCCCCAATGGAACTAATAGACCACCTTTGTTGTACCCCTCAATCGTTGAATCAAAAGATTCTTCCGATTCAAGGAGTTCTTCAGCCGTTTGCCAGTTCTCTTCTTCCAAAGCCCGGGTATATGACAGGATCAGGTTGCCATTTGAATCTTCAGGTGTGACGACATAGACTGTGATCTCATCACCTTCATTAAAGGCTTCAAGCGTTTCGTCTTCGATTGAATCGTATTCTTTACCTGCGATAATGCCTTCTGACTTTGCGCCAATACTTACAAGGATTTGTCCATCACTGATACTGGCGATTGTTCCTTTTCGGATTTCACCACGTTCA
>SKPR01000232.1 GCA_007119455.1 Candidatus Brevefilum sp.
CTTCCTGGGATTCGAGAAATTTCCCTTCGACACCAAGTTCTGCTGTGGCATCCTCGATACCCTTCCAGGCGGTTTGGTTGAAGGATTTATCGTCAATGCCTCCGGTGTCTGTTATCTGGCAGACCAGGACGCTTTCCTCACCCTCAGGTGCACCAGGGGCGCAGGCAGTAAATAGCAAACTGCCTAAAATAAGAATTGTAAAGATGAGTGAAAATTTTTTGAGCATAGCAGTTCCCTCCATAACATAATATAGGTTTAGAGTAAAAAACTCCTCCATTTATCCGATGCTTCTAGTATATATGTTATCAACTTTAGTTTCAAGAGGTTTTTTCATCCTGTTCGCAAAAAAGTTGTTTATCAAGCCTTGATCTCTTGGAACTCGCTATCTACCTTAGCCTCACCCCGGGTCACCCCCGCCATCATGACCAGGGCTAACAGCATGAAGATTGGCCCAATGTACATGATCACGGAATAATCATTACCGGCCAGCTCCACTAACCAGCCGTTGATATTTGGCCCGAGGATGGCTGCCATGGTGGAGAACAGGTAATAGAGGCCTGTATATGTGCCAATCAGGATATCTTCCGTCATATCAACGACCATCGGCAGAGAATTGATATTGATGAAAGCCCAGGCAATACCGGCAAACATCAGGATCACCCCGACTATGGGAACCTCGCCCAGTACAGGCACCGCGAATAAAACATTTGTGAGGAACGGTACAGGCAGGAAAGCCATCAAAAGCATGGCCAATGCCATTAGAATGATTCCGCCTGAGATGGTCTTGCGTCGGCCAATTTTCCCACCAATAAAACCCGAGGGCAGGGCAAACAGCACAAATAAGAGCGAGAGCTGACCCAGCAGGCGTACGCCATCAGCTTCAGCCATCCCGAGGTGGACGTGGGCAAACAGGGTGAAGAAGGCTTCAATCGCATTATAGGCAATGAACCAGAACATAATCGCCAGGAAAATGCGAATCGCACTTTTATCTTCGTCTTTGAGAATCTCTTTGAGACTCTTAATCAAGTTGGGACGCTGGTTTTTGGGAGTGGTATTGTATACCTTTGGTTCGCGGATGAAAACAAAAACCAGGATCGCCGCCAATACCACCAGGGCTGATCCCAGCCAGAAAGGAAAAGCGGGGTTCATTTCGTAGAGCTGTGCACCCAACAAAAAGGAGATAATGGCGCCGACACCGCCCATAAAGTTGATCACACCGTTGGCCTGTGAGCGATACTTTGATGGGGTGATATCGGGCATCAGGGCAACGACCGGTGTTCGCCAGACGGCCATGGAAAGTATCAGCGCGATCTTGCCAGCCAGGAAAACGGGCAGAGCAGCCGCAATGGGCAGGATCCCGAATGCGACTGCTGCAATTGGTGCACCAGCCAGTACGAATGGCATCCGGCGTCCGATACGTGTCTGTAAGCGATCCGACCAGGCGCCGACTGCCGGCTGGATGAATAAAGCAGCGATGTTATCCAGGGTCATCAAAAACCCAATTAGACCGGGCCGGATGCCAAAGCGGTTGGCCAAAAATAGCGGGACGAAGGCATTATAAGTCCCCCAGATCACACTGACGCCAAAAAAGCCAAAACCAAGTAAAAAAGTCCTCAGATAATTTAATTTTTTGGGTTGCATCTTTTCTCCATTAGTCATCTTGGTGGGTAGTGTTTTGTGGATCATTGGGTGTGTAGCCCAAATCCTGTAAAAAAGCCAGATCATCCTGGCTCAATTCGACATTATTAATTAAATCTGGGCGGTGTAGCAATGTGCGGCGGAGGGCCTCGCGCCGCCGCCAGCGTGCAATTTGTGCGTGATTACCCGAGAGCAATACTTCTGGGATGCCCCATCCGCGGAATTCAGATGGCCGGGTGTAATGAGGATATTCCAGGAGTCCAGTGGCGTAGGAATCATCCTGAGGAGCCTCCGAATCACCAAGCACACCTGGCAGGAGGCGGGTTATGGCATCAATCAATACCAGGGCTGGGAGTTCTCCCCCGGTCAGCACGTAATCGCCGATGGAGATTGAATCAGTCACCAGGTGCTGGCGGATGCGCTCATCCACACTCTCATAACGGCCACAGATCAATCCCAGGTGTGGAAATTCAGCCAGTTCAAAGGCCATTTTCTGGGTGAAGGTGCGTCCCTGGGGTGAAAGAAGGATTACCGGGCAGGACGGCGGTGAACCCAGGATGCTCTCAACTGCTGCAAAAACAGGTTCGGGTTTTAAAACCATTCCTCCACCGCCGCCATAAGGGGTGTCATCGGTGGTGCGGTGTTTATCAGTCGCCCAATCCCGGATATTATAGGTATGCACTGTGAGGGCCCCTGAATCCTGGGCCCGGCGGAGGATACTGGTATTGAGGTATGAATCAAAGACTTCAGGGAATAAGGAAAATGTGTCAAATTGCATCGGAATGATTGGGCATAAGCTGGGTGATTTTACCGTCCGAAAGCCTCATTATAGTCTTCGATAGATGACGAAACAATCTTCTTTGCTTTTTCAGCCCCTGATATGCTGAGGATCTTGATTTCTGTTTCCTGTCCCTTAACCATTTTATAAGTGCGGAAATAATGAGCCAGGCGTTCGACGATCACATCCGGGAGGTCATCCAGCTCTCGGACATGTCCGTAAATATGATCATTCTCCAGGACAGCGATAATCTTATCATCGGCCTCGCCATGATCAAGGAGCTGAATCACGCCTACCACTACGGCATTTAAGAATATCTCTGCCCGGTTGATGGGACGTTCGCTGATCACACAAATATCCAGCGGGTCACCATCACCCCGATCAGCACTTTCAGAAAGTGCTTTGACACGCTCATCACAATAAGTTCGCGGGATAAATCCATATAACGCGGGTGTTAATGAAGTTGTCCGTTGGGGACGATCGACATAGAGGTAGCCTGTTTCTTTGTCGACTTCGTATTTGATGACATCAAAGGGGGTCATTTCGATATAAGCAAAAACCCGGTCTGGCGGTTCTGGTCCAACCTCGAGGCCATGCCAGGGGTGTGGTCGCCAACGATAGAATGGGGCTGGGAAATTCATTTAATCCTCCAAAAATTAGTTCTTATAAATAGTTTATCTTAAAATTCTTTTTTCAACACTGAAATATTTGGGAATTTCAGGATTTCAGGTTTTTCCAGATTATTATTGTCGATGATGATATCTGCCGTGTCAAGGGGATGGGCATCAGCATGGTAAAGTTCCTGCCCAGGGACATATCGTTTGAGATACCGGGTGGTGGCTTTTTCCGGAGAGCCGTATAAACCGGTATCACGGGCAACACCTCTTGGAATGGTATTTGAAAAATTAACCTGTAGATACAGGGTCACATCCCAATAAGGACGTAATTCAGGCCGAAGCAGGAAGATTCCATCCATCAGGAGAATGGCGTCTTCAGCAGCAGTCTGAATGGGTGTCTGCACCGATTGGTTTTTTCGATGGTTAAACAGGGCGGTTATATATTGACGGTTTCCTCCAGGACCCAGGGGTGCTAATAACGCCTCAATGGCCCCGGCATAATTGAAAGAATCCTGGTAAAAACCTTTGGGAGAAAGGTCGCCTTGTTGACGGCGAATGTGTTCCGGATTGTGGAACCCATCAATGCTCGCCCGGATCACCTCCCGGCCTGCCCCCTTGATGACCGCAGCCAGCTCGCCTGCCAGTGTGGTCTTGCCTGCTGCATCCACACCGTCGATACCCACGCGCAACGGGTGAAGAAAGGTCAGGCTTTGTAAATATTCAGCCAGTTTTACGATAATGTCTTTCCGTTTCATTTCTGGTATTATAGCCGCGATTTTGAAGGGTATAAAATATTATTGTATACTTTAATCACCGAATGGATTGTAAACCAAAAGGCAAAATTGATGACCGAAACAGAAGAAACCGACTTCAAAGGGTTTACCGAAATGATTGACGACCCGCTGAATTACCTCAATCGGGAATTGTCCATGCTCAAATTTCACCGCCGGGTGTTGCATGAAGCCAGGAATCCTGACAATCCTTTGCTGGAACGTGTCCGCTTTTTAGGCATTGTGGGAGCCATCCTGGATGAATTTTTCATGGTCCGAGTGGGGAGTCTGGTGCTGGAAAAGCCAGGCGATCAGGCGCGGTTCTATTTTGAAAATAAGACCCCGCATCAGCAATTGCGAGAGATCCGCAAAGCTGCTATTAAAATAATGGAAGAAGCTCAGAATTGTTTTCGTAATACGCTTCAGCCTTTACTGGCTGAGCAAAACATTCAGATCTATCATTATCACGAGCTTAAAAAATCCCAGCGTGAAAGGGTGGATGCCTATTATGATGAGGTCATTTTCCCTGTGCTGACGCCCCTGGCGTTTGATCCCGGGCATCCATTTCCCTACATCTCGAATTTAAGCTTTAACCTGGCCATTGTGGTCAGGGGAGAAAATGGCCGTCGTCATTTTGCCCGGCTTAAAGTACCCGGCACCCTTCCACACTTTTTGCCGGTCAATAAAGCTGCCTTCGATTCCTCTCCGCTGGCCAAGCAAGGCCGGAAACACGCCTTCGTCAGGTTGGACGAGGTGATCACGGCTAACCTGGCCGGGCTGTTTGAAGGCCTTGAAGTGCTTGAGGTGCACCCCTTCCATGTTTTGCGAAGTGCTGAGATTGAGCTACAGGGTATGGACGTGATGGATCTGCTTGAGATGACGGAGCAGAGTGTTCGGCGCAGGCGATTTGGTTCCGTCGTCCGTCTGCTGGTTGATGAGAAAATGCCGGAAAATCTCCTGAAGATCCTGGTGGATAACCTCAATGTTGAACCACAGTTCATTTATCCGCAAAAAAATCCCGTCATTTTGCATAACCTGGGGCAGATTTATCAGGTTGACCGTCCAGATTTAAAATATCCGGAATTTTCTTCTGCTACTCCGCCGGTATTAATCAGGGAAAAAGAGTCCAGTCCTGATCACTTTTTTCGCGCGATTCGCGAAAAAGACATCATGTTACATCATCCCTATGACTCATTTGATCCGGTGGTTGATTTTTTGCTTAACGCGGCAATTGATCCGGATGTGCTGGCGATTAAACAGACCCTTTACCGGGTTGGTCGTAAATCCCCCGTTGTGCGGGCTTTGTTGCAGGCACGGCGGGATCATGGAAAACAGGTTGCAACCCTGATAGAGCTGCAGGCGCGCTTTGATGAAGAGAGCAATATAGAGTGGGCCAGGTTATTAGAGCAGGAAGGTGTTCATGTAACCTATGGCCTGATGGGATTGAAAACCCATTCGAAAACAATTATGGTCGTCCGTAAAGAAGGGGATCATATCCGGCGATATGTGCATCTGGCAACCGGGAATTACAACCATATCACCGCCCAGCTCTATGAAGATATCGGCATGTTCACCTGTGATGAGGACATTGCAGCAGATGTGACAGATCTTTTTAATTATCTGACTGGGTATTCTGCTAAAGACGATTACCGGAAGCTGCTGGTAGCCCCGATGCAGCTCAGGAAAAAAATCCGTAAGCTGATCTGTAAGGAAATGGCTCAGCAGAAGAAACATGGTGATGGACGGATTATTTTTAAAATGAATGCGCTGGTTGATGCGGATATGGTCCGCTTACTTTACCAGGCCTCCAGGGCAGGAGTGAAAATTGACCTGATTGTGCGGGGAATGTGCTCGTTACGCCCGGGTGTGGAAGGCTTGAGTGAGAATATTCGGGTGATCAGTGTGTTGGGGCGTTTCCTTGAACATAGCCGTATTTATTACTTTCATAATCATGGCCATGAGGTGGTTTACCTGGGCAGCGCAGATCTGATGCCCCGGAACTTGAACCAGCGGGTTGAGGTGCTTTTTCCGGTGGAAGACCGGGACATGATCCGGCATCTGCGGGACGATGTTTTATCTGTTTATTTACGGGATGACATCAAAGCCTGGCGGATGCGCCCAGATGGGGCGTATGAACTGATTGAGCCAAAGGGCACAGGCGAATTGATTGACATTCAGCACTGGTTCCTTGACCAGCGCTGAATGTAATTTTAAAAAGTTTCAGGTGCACCTGGTTATTGATCTGGCCCAGGTATACTCATCCAGGTAGGCTTAGAATGGGAAGTTTGCTGGCAGCAGGTTCATCCCAAGGTTGGGCAGGGCAAACCCCAGGACACAGAGGCATAAGCACAAAACGAGCAAGACCACCAGGACGATGATCCACCACCTGGTGCCGCTTTTCTTCGCCTGGGGGTCTACCCCAGGTTGGCCAGGAGTAGGGGGCTCTCCACCCCAGCGTTCCTGTTCGCTTTGTGGTGGTTTTTCCTCAGTGGGAGAACCCCATCGATCGACACGCTCCTCCTCTAACCCGGGTTTATCAGGTTTTGTGTCGGGTTTCGACCATTCTTCCGCATCGGCATTCATAAATTCATCAAAATTTTTGTCATCCGGGATATGTCCCATCTTGCGTGCTCCTTTAAAAACTAAAGATCAATGTGTTAATTAAAGTATATAGGAAAAAGGTAGTGAAAGTAAAAGGGTTTGATTCCACCCGTGATCCAATCCCGAATGGCAATAAATTTATCAGACGTAATCCGGGTATATCCGGTATTCAGGTAAGTTTGATCCATGTGGGATAAAACGCTGAAGATGATATGATCGACTTCAGCGCTGTGTAGACCGGCGCCACTCTGGCCAGCCTGGACAGGTCCGGGTGCATAAACGATATGATCAAGGGTGGTGGAGATGGAACCATCCCAGGCCAGTATTTCCAGGTCACCATTAGAACGATTATCCGGATAACTGGTGTGCTCAAATTCGGACTCAAGAAAAAACGTATCATCA
>SKPR01000242.1 GCA_007119455.1 Candidatus Brevefilum sp.
AGCCCCCTGAAACTTGCCAGTTTATTGGGCTTTGACTCACTGATCATGGTTGCATTGAGACTGGTAACCCTTGATCAGGCGGTCCAAAAAATCTGTAAACGCCTGAGCGTAACTGGGAAAGCATTGATCTGTCCTTTTGCTGAGATGGCTATGGATGCTGACAAACCCCACCAAATCGCCCTGTTAAGGGATTATCTTAAAGGAAAATAATGAAACATTGGGTCAGGCAACTGCTTGAAATGGATGCGCGCCTCTCTAAGTCTCTACGCATCCCCGAAGAGAAAAAAGCTTTATCGCTAATATTAAAAATTTTTTCACATTCTGGCGATTCCTGGTTCTGGATAGCCGGATTGTTTGTGGTTTGGATGTTCAGCGAACCCGAATGGCGTGAAAGAGCAGTGTTCCTGGGTGTAGGGCTGGTGATCATGGCGACCGTTGTGATCCTGCTTAAATTCACCGTTCGAAGGCCGCGGCCTGAAGGTGAATGGGGCCAGATTTATCGCATCACTGACCCGCATTCCTTCCCGTCCGGCCATGCCACCCGATCTGCGGCTCTGGCTGTGATGGGATTGGGGTTGGGCCCGCTCTGGTTTGCCATTACACTGGTCATTTGGGCTCCCTGGGTGGGAATTTCACGCGTGTCATTGGGGGTCCATTACCTCTCGGATGTGGTGGTGGGTTGGCTGGTGGGGGTCATAATGGGTCTGGTGGCACTGGCCATCCATCCATTGGCTATCCGTTTGTTATCTTTTCTGGTTTAATTTTAAACATCATACTGGCATGGCCATGGTATCCATCAGGTTACGAATCCCAAATTCAGACCTTGATGGGACCGGATCCGATCATGATTAAAATAATGATAGGGGAATAGATTGTTGCTATAACAGAGCTGAACACAAGCTATAATCAAATCAAACGTAACTGCTCAGGCAGTTCTGCTGCTAAATGTTAGGGTGTGGTTCGGTGGCGAAACCACCAAATCACACCCCGCCTATTCTCTTGCATACTGAGTAGTTACAATCAAACCATTCAGCGGAGGGCAGAATGTCAAAAAATACCAATTTCAGCAAAGAATGCGGGGCCAGTGAAGAAGACGCACTGACCTTCAGGGTTTATGCCAATCGAGAAACCCGCCTGGGAAATCTCGAAATCTCCAGAGCGTTACCGATGCGTGAGCGGCGTTTGGTTGGACCCTGGTGTTTTCTCGATTACTTTGGTCCGCTCACTTTCAAAGATGAGAAACCAATGCATGTCCCCCCACATCCGCATATTGGCTTGCAAACCGTGTCCTGGTTGTTGGAAGGTGAGGTACGCCACTCGGATAGTTTGAACTTTCAAGCCATCGTCAAACCCGGCGGTGTTAATGTGATGACTGCTGGCAAGGGCATCGCCCATGCGGAGGAAACACCCACAAAAAATAGCGGAAGCCTTTGTGGTGTGCAATTATGGGTGGCCCTACCGGATGAGCACCGAAATACAGCCCCTGATTTCCTCAACGTCCCCCAAGTACCGATAATTGAGAAAAAAGGCGGTGTGGTGAAATTGTTTGCCGGCACATTGGAATCGACCACCGCACCTGCGAGATATTTTTCTGACATCATTGGCATGGAAGTGGCTGTCCACGCACGTCAAAGCATAACACTGCCGCTAAACACTCGCTTCGAACATGCCGGCTTACTTCTGGATGGGGATGGAACGGTAGAAGGCCATCCACTATCAAAAAAGAACCTTTATTACCTGGGTACACACCGCGAAAGCCTTGCCATCAAGACGCAGGCGGGGTGCAAAGTGCTCTTGATCGGCGGCGTACCCTTCCCCGAGAAAATTCTTATGTGGTGGAATTTTGTGGCTCGGACGCCTGATGAGATCAGGCAGGCCCGCTCCGATTGGGAGGCCGAGCGATTTTTTGGTGAGGTTGAGGGGACCCAACTTCAGCGATTATCCGCGCCTGAACTTGACCGTTTTGCCAGTCCAAACCCGGCCAGCTGAAAAACGTTCCGAAACACCCTTGTATTCCATCAAAGGTTTGACTGATTCTGTTTATTGAAATATATGAATACGTGCTATAACCGGCTGATCGTTTTATGAAACAACCCGCATCCGTTAATTCATTTACTGGTACTTTTTTTTGATCTCAGGCAGCAATTATTGGTCAAAGCGCCTTCACCATATAGTGTTCAGAAGGCTTGAAACCACGGCTGGCATAATAGGCACGCGTACCGACTGCAGCAATCACTGCCAGGCGTTGATAACCTTTGTCTTTAGCCAGGGATTCTGCTTCCTCGATCAGATTGGTCCCCAACCCGCTGTGCTGGGCGATCCCATCACGGACTTCACCGACCTCCAGCGACTGCCCATAGACATGCACCTCACGGATGATGGCTGCGTCAACCAGATCGGCCATCCCGGTGGAATGGGTATTATCGGGCAAGGACAGGCGAAGAAAACCGGCCAGCTTATCATCCGGCGTATTATAGGACAGAAAATGCTCTTCTGCGTCGGCAGGGTGATAAACCAGGTCGTTAAATTCAAGCGTCTCCGGATCAATTGGTTTACCCCGCACTTCCCGGCAGCGGATACACGAACAATGGGTGCCGCGTTTTTTCATCTCATGCTGAATGTCCTGGCGCAGGCTGGTGTTTTTATTGCCCGCTACAACATAGGTGGAAGGGATGTCCCGGATGATGCGGTTGATGCGGCAGTATCTTGGGACAGTCGTTTTCAGGTCGGCGATCAGATCCAATAATGTTTCTTCGGGATAAGGTTGATAATCGCCCTGTCGCCAGTGGTCATAAAGTTCTGTACCTTCCAGCAACTGACAGGGATAGATCTTGAGCTCGTCCGGGCAATATGCGCCTTCACCCCACATTCGGGCAAAATCCTCCCGGTCTGATGTTGGTGTTGCCCCGAGCAGGTTGGGCATCCAGTGCAAAACCACCTTGAAGCCACCCGCTCGTAATAACGCTGTGGCCTCCAGAGTCTCCCGGGCGGTGTGGCCGCGACGGTTAATCGTGAGGATCTGTTCATCAAAGCTTTGCGCCCCCATCTGCACCTTGGTCACGCCCAGGTAGCGATACCAGGCCAGGGCTTCTTGATCGACCATGTCTGGCCGGGTTTCAATCACCAGGCCCACATTGCGATGCTCCCCATGAACATTAAGCCGCTGGGCTTCTTCCAATGTGGGCGAGCCTGCCTCCGGGTCCGGACCAACTGCATTCATTGCATCAAAGCAGCGCCGGACGAAATATTCCTGGTAGTCTTTGGGATAAGCACTGAAACTGCCCCCCAGGATCAACAACTCGATCTTATCGGTCGGGTGTCCCACAGCGTGTAAAGCGCGGATACGGTTATGGACCTGCAAAAAAGGATCGAAAGCGTTTTCAAGACCGCGTTTTGCCCCGGGTTCTTCACTAAGGTAGCTCTTGGGCATTTGGTCTTCTTGCGGGCAGAAAATACACTGTCCCGGGCAGGGATGGTAGCGGGTCAGCACCGTGACCGTTGTCACACCTGAAAGGGTGCGGGTCGGCTTCATCCGGATTTTGGCCAGCAATTTTTCATCCGGTTCCCAATCGCCACTTTCAACCATGCGGTAATAAACGGCCACCATGGCATGTTTCGGGATAAACCCACCGCCATCTGATTTGGGATGGGCGCGCTGGGCTGAGTTGAGGTCAATCCCCTTCTTTAAATCCTCGAGGATCGCAAGCGCTTGCGCCAGCTCGTCTTCGTTATAAGCCCTTTTTTTCCGCCAGGTTTCTGCCTTCATAAGCATACATTGTACCCATTAATCGCATAATTGTTTGGTCGCGATATGCTTTTACAAAGATTTTACATATTCAAAACAAATTTCTTATAATAAAGATATATATTGTTAGAAAATAGCGGTAAGATAATAGAAAGAGGTGAAAAATGAAGTGGTCATGGCAAATCGGACGAATCGCAGGCATTGACCTGAAAGTCCATTCAACATTTATGCTGATCCTGATCTGGGTTGGCTTTTCCGCCCTTTTATCCGGCGGCAACCTGACTGCAGCATTAACCAACGTGCTGCTGATCCTGGCTTTATTTATGTGTGTCGTGATGCACGAATTCGGTCACGCATTGACCGCCAGGATATTCGGGATCAAAACCCGCGATATTACGCTCCTTCCGATTGGTGGTGTGGCCAGGTTGGAAGAAATGCCAGAGGACCCCTTGGAGGAGTTGCTGGTTGCTGCCGCAGGACCTGCGGTTAACGTGGTGATCAGTGCGGCCTTATTCTCTGCCCTTCTGATCACCGGGTATTTCAGTCAGCCTTTGAACCTCTCAATGCTGACGGGTAATATCTGGATGCAGCTTCTGGCAGCCAATATCACCCTGGTGTTTTTCAATCTGATCCCGGCCTTCCCCATGGATGGCGGTCGGGTGCTGAGGGCTATTCTTGCCTCGGGCATGGATTACGTCAAGGCCACCAATTTGGCTGCCAATGTTGGCCGGGGCTTTGCCGTCTTGATGGGAATAGCCGGGTTTTTTCTCAACCCCTGGCTGATCGCAACGGCCTTATTCGTCTGGTCCGGGGCAGGTGCTGAAGCTCGAACCGTTCAGATCAAGAGGGATCTGAATGGGCTTACCGCCAGGGATGCATTAATTTCAAAGTTCTACCAGGTGGAGGCCAACCAGTCTCTTGAATCATTGTTCCAGCTGGCCATGCAAACTGGCCAAAGCCATTTCCCGGTTGTATCCAATGGCGTCTATCTGGGGATCATCAGTCGAAATGATTTGATGAAAACAATGGATAGGTTAGGCAGTCGGTCTCCGGCATATGCTGCTATTAGTGGTGAACCTGGAAATATTTCACCCGAAACCCCCCTTAAAGACGTTATGATGAAATTTGGTACAAATCGCACATTACCGGTGGTTGAAAACCGGCAGTTACTCGGCCTGGTCACCCCGGAAAGCGTCCAGCATTTGATATGGTATAACAAACGGATGGGAAATACCAGGCCTCGCCCTCCGAGGGAGAATATCAATCCACTTTTGGATTGACGAATAACTTGATACTGAAACCGGTGTGGAACCCAAACACACCGGTTTTTTGTTGACGAGCCCACCCAATCTGCACTATACTTTGCTCAGCATGGATAAAAAATACCAGGAAATATTGCTCGAAATAAACCGCCAGTTTTATGATCAATTTGCACCTTCCTTTTCCAGAACACGCCATCAAGCCCAGCCCGGCGTTAAGAAGATTGCACAACGCATAGACAAGGCAGCTTCAGTTTTAGACATTGGCTGCGGAAATGGCACCCTGGCCTGTGCTCTGGCAGCGCGTGGCTTTACCGGTGAATATCTTGGTCTGGATTTAAGTCCAGGGCTGCTCTCAGAAGCTGTCAATCTGCTTGATAAGCCCTCACAGGGTGTATTCAATTTTATGGCTATAGATCTGGCCCAACCCGGCTGGGAGGAAAGCATCCCCCAAAAACCTTATGATTGGTTAGTGTCTTTTGCGGTTTTGCACCATTTACCGGGGGATGCACTGCGCAGGCAAACCGTCAAGGCTTTTTCGGCGTTAGTTGCCAACCACGGCCGGGTGGCTGTTTCTGTCTGGCAATGGCAGAACAGCCCTCGCCTGCGTCAACGGGTTCTGCCCTGGTCAACCGTTGGGGTGGAACCGGAAGATCTGGACCCCGGTGATGTCCTCCTGGATTGGCGGGCTGGTGAGGAACCAGGCCTCCGGTACGTGCATACTTTTGACGCCGCAGAGCTGACCGGTTTGGCCGAACAGGGGGGATTCAAGGTGCTGGAAACTTTTTACTCCGATGGAAAATCCGGCGATCTGGCCTTGTATCAAGTCTGGATGCCTGAAATGAATCCATAACAAGCTCGAATTTATGAGGATGCGGATAAAGGTGAAACAAAAAAATGCAAACTGAAAGAGAGATCACCAAACACATCATCCACGCCATTCAGAGACGTAAGGATGATCCACACCTGCCTGAAGCCTATCGCCTCTTCAATGGTTTCTATGAAGGCTGCCCGGGTTTGGTGATGGACGGTTATGGCCCCACCATGGCCATTTTCGAACACGATGAACCCGGGTCAAAAAATGAAATTATCGAAGAAATTACCCGGTGGGCGGTCAAGGATTTCGAGCATCTGGAATCTGCTTTGCTTAAAAGCCGTCAGAGCCCTGACACACGACTTAAAAATGGTATCCTGGTTGCGGGCCAGGCCCTACCACCTTCGGTCTCAGAAAACGGCATCCGTTATGCCCTCGATTTACAGATGCACCAGGATGCCAGTTTCTACCCGGATACCCGCAACTTGCGAGCATGGCTGAAAAGGGAAATGGCAGAGAAGTCCGTGTTGAACACCTTTGCTTACACGGGCAGTCTGGGTGTGGCGGCAGGCAGTGGCGGCGCCAGGGAAGTTGTGCAGACCGACCTTAATAGTAAATTCCTCAACCTCGCCCAAAAATCATGGGCATTGAATTCATTAAAAGCTGAAAATCATCAGGTCATTGTGGGGGATTTTTTCCGTGTTGTGGGCCGGATGCGAAACCAAAATCGGCTGTTTGATTGTGTGATCGTCGATCCGCCCTTTTTTTCGACAACAGATGCCGGGACGGTTGATTTAGAGAATAGAATGACCCCCCTGCTTAATAAGGTACGCCCGCTGGTAGCCCACGAAGGATGGCTGGTCGTGATTAATAACGCACTTTTTTTACCAGGTGAAGATTTCATGGCGGAATTAATGGCACTTTGCCAGAGTGCTTATTTGTCCTTTGAAGCGACC
>SKPR01000137.1 GCA_007119455.1 Candidatus Brevefilum sp.
CCCTGCGTATCATATCGGTGAGCCGGGCAACTTCCTGCAAACCCAATTGGTGAATCTGATCAGCATTCCTGCTCGTGGTGGTGTGGACGGACAGCAGATAATCATAATAGGCCAAACCATCCGGGAATTGCCAGACCCCATCGTCTACGGGTGCCCTTTCTACCAGATTCACCAGAAGCGATTCCAGGTCTCGATAGGCTGGTAAAACTTGTAATTCGATGCTCTTGTGCACCTTCTCACCCCAAAGGGATTGTGCCGACTGATCAAAATGACCCGATGCGGTCAATTGTTCCATAAACCGGGTATAGAGGGGGTTGGTGTCGATTGGATTGTTGATAAATTCCCTGATCTGGTTCAGCGACCGTTCCAGCACAAAACGCGGTGGGATAACACCAGAATTGGCCCGAGCCTGGACGCTTTCCTGCAATCCGGACAACTTCCACCCAACCCAATCCAGGCGTTCAAGATATCTTAATACACTGCGTTTTCCCTCAATCCGATGATAGGTCGTGAGGAAATTGATCAGGTTGATCTGCTCGCCATAAACATGGTTGACCGGGTAAGGCCCCATAAAAACCGGATTGGTGACCCAATGGTAATCAAAACGGTGACCCAGCAGGTTTTGCTCGAAATACCAACGCATGAGGTCATAGGTCATTTGTTTCTCACCCGTCAGACGTTCGGGCTGATAGCGCCGGATCAAGACCAGCCCATCCCGATCCAGCTGTTGACGCCTTGCCTCAGCTCTGGGTGAGACATCGGTCAGCCGATTGCTGTGAAAATCAAGGAGAGAATTGTCAAGAAGACCAAGGGTTGAGAGGGTCTCCGGGTCATGCCAAACCATCTGGAGACCCAAACGTTCAACCGCCAGGTTGATATCGGGTGGTGTGCCCCATACCAGGTGGTAGACCAGCCATACCAACCCGAGAAAGAGGATGGATAGAAGCGCTATCAGTATCAGAGGCATCGTTGAATTCTTCCAGGTGGTGTTGTCCGCATTTTCACAAATTGTCCAGTCCAGAACTGGTTGCAGGAAGGCCCAACTCAGCCCGCCAGGCCGCTGCACGGTATTCGACCGCCAGAATGAAGGCTGCCTTCCCCGAAGTATATTGTTCAGGCTCAAACGAATGAAGCTGAGCCAATTGCGTTTTCAAATCCTGGTAGGCCCGGGCTTCATCCGGATGTGACCGCAGGTAATCCCGAAAATTGAGGTGCCGCAGAATGTCAGGATGACCCGGTGCATAAGCATGGATATGGAACAAGTGCACCGTGTCTTCCACTTTCTGGAAATAACGCCGGCCGGGGTTGCCATTTTCACCTTTGGGCTGATAACCAAAATCAATCATGGCTTGATTACAACCATCCAGGGCTTCGAGGGATTCGACCACACAGAGGATATCAATGGTCGGTTTGGCGGCCAGCCCGGGGATGGCCGTTGATCCGATATGGTGATGCTCAAGCAGGCAGGGGTTGAGGCCCGCTGAGACCTTCTCCATCTCACCAACATACCTGACAGGCCAGCCTGGGTTATATGGAAGAACTTCAATTTTCCGTGGCATTCTGGTCAGTTTCTTTAATAACGGGTTTACTTTCCATTAATTATAGCCCCAAAACCTGACCATCAAGCTCTCACTGGAGCCGTGAAAGGGCATCGTAATGGCCAGGAGGTTCGCAGCGTTATGAAGGCTGCGCGGTGTTATAATCCTATTTTGGATAGCACTTATTCGGAGTATTGATGAAATTATCTGTTCTCATACCTGTTTATAACGAACAGCGAACCCTGCGCGAGATCGTGGGACGGGTCCTGGCTCAGCAAATCCCCGGGGTGGATGAGATGGAGGTGGTCATCGTTGACGATGCCTCCACGGATCAATCCCCTGAGATCATTCGCGAGTTACACCGGTCGCACCCGGATATCATCCACCCGATCCTGCTTGAGGAAAATCAGGGCAAGGGTAATGCCATCCATACCGCTATCCAGGCTGCCAGCGGTGACCTGGGCATCATTCAGGATGCAGATCTGGAGTATGACCCGGCTGATTACGCCGTTGTTTTACGACCTATCATTGCCGGCGAGGCAGATGTAGTCTACGGTTCCCGGTTTGCTGACCGGGAACAACGGCGGGTGCTGTATTTTCGCCACACCCTGGCCAACCGATTTTTGACCTTTGTGAGCAACTGGTTTACAGATCTGAACCTGACCGATATGGAAACCTGCTATAAGGCTTTCCGGTTGCAGGTGGCCAAAACCATCCCGATCCGTTCCAGAGGCTTTGGGATTGAACCTGAACTGACGGCCAAGTTTGCCAAACGGAACCTGCGTATCTTCGAAGTGCCGATCAGTTACCGCGGCCGCACCTATGCTGAGGGCAAGAAAATCACCTGGAAGGATGGGGTGAAAGCCCTGTGGATCATCGTCAAATATTGGGTGATCGATGACATGTTCAAGGGGGATTACGCACAAAAAAACCTGATCGACATGGAAGCAGCACCCAAGTATTCCGAATGGACTCTAGCGCGAACCCGCCCCTACATGGGTGAATTACTGCTGGAGATCGGCTCTGGCATCGGTAATAACGTCAGGATTTTGATGCAATATACCCATGTAATTGCAACCGAGATTGACCCGGTCTACCTGCAGGTTTTACGAAACGCCTATCTCAATACCCCCGGGGTAAACGTCAGGGAGTGGGATGCTACCCAACCACCCCCGCCCGATTTTCCCCAACCAGATACGATCCTGTGCTCCAATGTGATTGAACACATCGAGGATGACCAGGTACTCATCACCAATGCTGACCAGGTCCTCAAACCAGGGGGCCGGATGATTTTCATTGTGCCGCGTGGCAAAAAACTCTACAGCACTCTGGATGAAGCCATCGGCCACTGCCGCCGCTATGACTCTGAAACTCTGCGGAAATTATTTGAAGATCTGGGTTATGAGATCCAGGAGCTGTTCACCTTGAACAAAATTGGTGTGATCGGCTGGTGGTACCGGGGTAAGATTGCCAAACAGAAAACCATCGGCCGGTTTGGTTTGAAGGTTTTCAACGTGCTTGTCCCAGTTCTCAGGCTGATTGACCCGCTTCTACCATGGCCGGGACTCTCGCTGGTGATTGTGGTTAAAAAACCACCGGAGGAAGAAATAGAGATTAATCATGATTGATTTTAAAGGTGTTTTTCCCCCGGTTGTAACACCCTTCACAGTAAATGGTGCGTTTGACACAAAAGCCCTGAAATTCAACCTCGAAAAATATGTGGAAACCGACCTGGCCGGGATACTCGTGTCAGGATCCTTTGGTGAGGGCGCTTACCTCACACAGGCGGAGAAAGTGGCTGTGATGAAGACGGCCCGAACGGTTATCCCTGAAGACAAATTGATGATCGCCAGCACAGGCACAGAGACAACTGCCGGAACAATCGAATTGACCCGGATAGCGGCTGATTTGGGAGCAGACTCCGCCCTGGTCATTACACCCCATTTTTATGATGGCTTGATGGATCAGGCGACCCTGATCCGTCATTTTACAGCTGTTGCGGATGCTTCTGCGATCCCGATATTACTCTACAACGTCCCCCTTTACACACACCTGAATATGACTGTTGAAACCATCCTTTCGCTGTCATCTCATGACAATATCGCAGGGATGAAAGAGAGCAGTGGTGATGTGGTCAAGATTGCCTCAATACTCAAATCAGCACCGGCTTTCCAGGTGCTGACCGGCTCAGGCAGCGCCTTCCTGGGTGCATTGACCATTGGAGCCATCGGCGGCATCATGGGGATTGCCAACCTGGCGCCAAATGAAATGGTGCAGATGATGAACCTGACCGCCAGAGGGGACATCGAAGCCGCGGCAGCAATTCAGCGCAGCATGCTTGCGCCCAATAAGGCCATCACCACCGGATATGGCGTGGCGGGGGCAAAGGCCGCCATGGATATGCTCGGTTACCGGGGCGGTCATGTCAGGGCGCCATTGGTGGATTTGGATTCTGGATCAAAGGACAAATTGAGGGCAATCTTGCAGGAAGCCGATCTGTTGATTTGAGCAAATTTTACTTTTTACTATAAGAACTTAATTTCCAGTTCGGTATGACATTCAGTCCATTACCTAAAAATAAAATTAAATCTCTTTACAATAATTAGCCACAAACACATTTGTACATGGCTCAATCGCTGGAGGCCATAACCACACAATCCCGGCCAGAGTCTTTGGCGCTATAAAGCGCCTGATCGGCCCTTTCAATCAGGCCAATCTCATTGGCAGCATCATTTTCCGGATAGGAAGCCCCACCAATGCTCACTGTCACTTTGATGATATCCTCTCCGTTTGCAACTGACGTCTCTGCCACGATCCGCCGTAAGCGGTCCGCAATATCGAGGACGTCCTTGCGAGATGCCCCAGGTAAAATCCCCAGGAATTCTTCACCGCCGTAGCGAACCATGATGTCACCTTCTCGGATCACATTTCGAGCTGCTTTCGTCAATCGGATTAACACCCGATCCCCCGTCAAATGTCCATATAGATCGTTGATCTGTTTAAAGTGATCGAGATCAATCATCATCAGACCCAATGGCACTTTCATTCGTAAAGCGCGTCCAAACTCCTCATGCAACCGTGTCAGACCAAACCGGCGGTTATAAATCCCTGTAAGCGGATCCAGGGCAGCTAATCGTTCCAGACGATCAAAAAGGAGCGAGTTATGTAAAGCCATGGCCAGATTTTGACCAAATAAGCCAAGACGACTGATCGCATTATGACTGTAAGGGTCAGCCGAGGCCAGAATAATCAACCCTAACATGAAGTCTTTATAGAGAATCGGCTCAATGACCACCTCTCGAGGTCTGAATTCAATCAATACACCTTCTACATAAATATCTTCTGGCAAACCAAGCCTCAGACGGCTTTCGCTTCTGAATACACTTTTCACATGGTCACTTTCCAGGATTTTGTTCACATGACGGATACCTTGAGAAGTGGTTACCGCTAACTCACCATCCTTCTCTATCACAACAGCCCCTGCTGCACTACCCGTATGAGTCATCAATTGATCCAGGGCTTTTTCTGTTAATTCAACCACTGAAAGTTGGGTTCCCAAGAGGTGGGTGAAGGATTTGAGCGATTCTTCTGTTTCAAGCGCTTCAAATAAAGTTTCCACCAGGCTATTGAACGATGCCGCACTGTGACCAATTTCATCTATTGAGTCAACATCAACCATGCAAACTTCCGGATTGCATTCATCAATATCCATCCCTCTTTTAACAGCAAGAAACTTCTCGGTAACGACCTCCATCCGTTCAGCCAGCAATCTCAAGCGCGAACCCACCACTGTACGTGCCAGGGTGATATTGATCCCACCAACGATGATCCCAGCTGTGATACAGGCAGCAAAGAACCAGGGTGTCAATACAAACTCAGCTGGGATGCCCATCCAGGAGACAAAAAACGGGAAGATGATACCAATCAGGAGGCCCAGACCAATCATCCAGATGGAAAGGTCTGTAAATACTTTTCGGGTGATTCGGATCATAGGCACTCCACAAAAGCTAATGTATTAAGTGCAAAAGGTTTGTTCTTCAATAAGCAAAAACAAGACCTAATTATAATGGAAAGTAATCCTGAAAATATTAAATTTCTAAATTGTGACTATGTCATCGTGAGAATAAATCCCAACCCGACGAAAAAGTCAATCGAGTTGATCAGCCAGTGAGCGATTATCCCCAAGCCCAGATTTTCCTTCCAGCGCACGATGTAAATGAGAGGTAACAAGGCCAGGGTTCGCGCCAGGATCATCGAGGGTGACCAGACGTGATACAGGGCAAACAGGAAGCTGTGAAATAATGGGCCAGCCCAACTCAATGCTTCGGGCATGCGAGGCAGCAGAAAACCGCGAAAATACCATTCCTCCACTGTGGGTGCAACGAAAATAATGAATACAAAGTGCAGAGCGTAGGTCTGGATCAATTTACCCTGTGAAAACTCTGAAGAGAGGCCCAATTCCAACCGCAGCGGTTCAGGGATCCAGTTGAACCAGCTTTCCATAGCCGCACTCACTGGGCTTAGCAGAGTAATGATCGCACCTGCTGCAATGAAGATCACCAGCACCCACAATAGATACTGGTGCCATGGCAATGGTTTCCGGTAGCGCACCACATTTTCAAATGAAAGCTTACCATTCCTTTGCTTTCCCTCCCAGAGGAGGATCCCCAGCTCTACCGGAACCAAAATGAAGATCGCTGATGAAATCATCGCCATTATCGAGGGATAACCAGCCGATCGGAGGATAGGCGCCAGCAGGTAGAACCCCGCACCAATCAGGATTCCCGGTCCCATGTGATAGAGGAACGATTCCAGGACGGTGTGTTTACGAATAACATCATCTGTAATGTTGGTCATTGACATCTGCTCCAATCACTTTGCTAAAAAATTCTATAGAATTGCTCCGGAAGGAGGTTTTCGGGATAGGACCCAACCACCGACATGTGCCGGCGTACGTCCACACATAAATGGCATTTGCCCGCATAGCCCTCCTCTGGCGGCTGATACCCGTGATTGATCACGGCTATTTGAGCCAGCCCATATGGACCATCCACAAATAAAGTTTCGACCAGCGCTGAAACATCACCAACCCTGACCCCCCTGACCAGGTCGGCCAGGTCGTGCCAGTCTCCCAGGCTGATCCCACCGCAAAACCCGGGAATAAAATTGCCATACAGATCCAGGTGTGAATGCGGCGCAAATAGGACCTCATCCCGACACCGAA
>SKPR01000222.1 GCA_007119455.1 Candidatus Brevefilum sp.
GAAAAGTTTATCATTCGGTAGGTGGCGCGGGTATGTACGTCGCCATGGCAGCCCACCGTGCGGGGGCCAGCGTTTCTCTGTTTGGCCCACGTCCAGCACAAATCCCCGATATTTTACAAACCTTTGCTGGAAACCTGGAAGCCTGGATGGGTCCAACCATACCGTTGGAACATATGCCCCGGTTTGTGATCCAGCAAGTTGGAGATAAAGCTACCTATCTGAGCAGCGCTCTTGGGGCCGAATCATATTTAGATTTCAGTAGCCTACCCTCAGACTTAAGCGATTTTGGTGCTGTTCACATCACGGCCATGGGTGATTCGGAAGTTCAAAACGCTTACTTTGACTGTTGTCGAGAACGCGGTGCCCAGATCATCTCAATGGGAACCTGGTTAGAAAGTATAAAAACCAGGCCTGTTTTAACCCGAGAACTTGTCAATCAAGCTAGATATTGCTTTATGAATGAAGAAGAGGCTATAGCTCTGTTCGGATCTCTGGGTGAAGTTTCCAGGGCCGCACACCAGGTGCTCTATATCACGCGCGCTGAAAAGGGTGCAATGGCCGTTCTTGGTCAATACCAGGCCCATATTCCGGCACGCCAGGTCTCATTAAAGGACCCCACAGGTGCCGGTGAAAGCTTTTGTGGTGCTACATTGGCCAATATTCTGCAGGGGGTCCATCCGGTTATGGCTGGGATGCGAGGCGCCGTACTCGCAGCCGAAAAAGTTGCTGATATGGGTGCCCTTGCATTGATGCGACCCGATCCACCACCCGAAATCAAGCTGGATCAAAGGGTGGAAATTGATCATGACCAGGTGAAGAAAGTCTCTAATATCATCAAGGAGCTTCCGTCTGCAGATCCTTTTGATTTCATCAGTGACTACCTGCCTCCAGCAGGTCATCCCAAGGCTTTGGATTATTTCTTTGCGACCACGCTTCAACAATTCAGTTTTTGGGAAGAATCTGAGAACCGTTACCAAAGACCTTTGATCGCAATAATTGATGGGAATGAATTAAAAGGGTCTACATATCTGTATTATGCTTATAAACGAGCATTAGATCGTGATCCGGAAATTTTTAAACCTGAACGGCAGGCGAAAATGTCAGCGGCTGAAATGGCGGACATTTTCCGCGCAGATGATGGTTCTGTGCAAATGCCTGCTTTAAAATTACACCTGGCCCAGGCGAACCAGTACGGGCAGGACATGATTGAATTGGGTTTGACCCCACACCACATCATTGATCAGGTCATGGAATCGGACAAGCCATTAATGGCATTATTAAAAATCCTCGATCATATCGGAGGTTACAAAGAAGACCCGATCAGGAAAAAATCGAATCTGCTGGCATTGTCCTTAAGTCAGCGACCGGAAAAGTTTCTAACCTATGGGGAAGCTGAAACGGTGGCACCCGTTGTGGATTATCATTGTATGCGATCGGTTTTACGAATTGGGCTTGTCGAGGTTGTTGACCAGGACTTAGAACTCAAGCTTGCCAACCGGGAAGTGCTTTCCGCTGACGAGGAATGGGCTGTGCGTTTTGCCGCTTACCAGATTCAGCAACGGGTCGAAGAACATTCCGGAAAGCCGATCGGAGCGGTTGACTGGTTTTTCTTCAACTATATGCGGAGCCACTGCCCTGAAATGACAGATCCGATTTGTGAGGAATGTGCCCTCGACCCGGTCTGTTATAAACGAAAGGAACTGTTCCAACCGATATTACGCACGACCTTCTATTGATGATTAACCAGGATTGAGGCTGTCAGACCCGCTGGTGCTATCGAGTGAAAATGGACCATTTTCTGAGCCTGGCCTTATCGCATCCGTTTTTTCAACAGTGTTTCCAATTGGTCGAATTCCGTTCGGGAGGTCATGTCAATGCTGATTGGCGTGATGGAAACATGCTTCTCGACCAGCAGTGCATGCAGGTCTGTGCCCGGTTCGAGGTCATCCAGATCAAACCGTACCTCGTATCCGATTGGCCCGCGCTCAGCCATGGATGCTCGTTTAGCAGGTTTGGGGACGTAATAGCGACGGCGTGATTGCCTGGTCAGATCCCAGGCTGTTTCAGGTGTGGCGTTTTCAGGCACTTCCATCTTGATCACATCCACATCGTCAGGCAAGTTGTTTTTCAAAATCGCCCTGGCGACTTTTTGTGTGAAAAGCCCGGCAACATAAAAATCAATATCCTGTGAGAGTGATAGGTGATGCTCGCGGCGTGTCTGCATGGAGACAGCTAATGCGGGGATTCCCAGTGAAGCCGCTTCCAGTGCTGCTCCAACCGTTCCCGAGATGGTAATGCCTGTTCCCACATTCTCACCGTAATTAATGCCCGAAACGACCAGGTCGGGTCTGCCTTGGACGACATCATAAATCCCATGCAGCACCGCTTGACCGGGTGAGCCATCTACAGCGTAGACAGGCCAGTCTTTATCATTAACATGCAGGGTCATCTCTTCAATGATTCCGGAGGAATGAATGGGCATACTTCGGCCTGTGCCGCTCTGCTGGTTGCGGGGCGCGACCACGTGCACAAAGCCCAGGGGGTCTAGGGCTTCTGCAGCGGCCCACAGGCCCGGTGAGTGGATGCTATCGTCGTTGGTCAATAAAATTTGTGTTGTTTTGTCATTCATCATGTCTTCATTCTAGTCTGGTTTGGGTTGACAGGCAACAGTCTGATGCGTTTGCCTGTCTATACGTAACAATTCAGGCCCGGAGTCCTTGAATTAAGGCCTGGCAGCGGGAAAATATTTCTGGCTGGCTTGTGTGATTCAGGTGGTTAAACTTCTCCGGCTGCGCATTCGGCCGCAAAGGTTTTGATTTCATCAATCATCGCCATCAGGCCATTAGCCCGCTGGGAGGATAGATGCCGGTTGAGTCCGGTTTCGTCGAAGAAGGTGAGGTCGGCTTTGAGCACAGCTTCAGCCGGCTGACCGGAGAACACGTCCAGCAGCAGGGCCGCCAATCCTTTAACAATCAGCGAGTCGCTGTCGGATTGTAAGTAGACGCGGCCATCCTGGCACTCCCTGTGCAGCCACACGGTGGACTGGCACCCCCGCACCAGGTTTTCATCCATGCGTTTTTCATCAGGCAGAGGTTGCAGCTTTTGACCGAGTTCGATCAGGTAGGCATAGCGTTCTTCCCATTGCGGCAGGAACGAAAAATCTTCTACGATCTGGTTCTGGATTTCTTCAATACTTGCCATCATTTATTTCCCCAGCATTTTCTTGACATGGTGGATGCCCGCAACAAGGGCATCAATATCCGACCGGTTATTATAGAGGGCCAGGGAAGCCCTGACGGTACCTTCGATCCCCAGGGCCGTCATGATCGGCTGGGTGCAGTGATGGCCGGTCCGCACGGCCACACCCTGGGTGTCCAAAAGCGTACCCAGGTCGTAGTGGTGGATGCCTTCGATATTAAAGGCCAGGATGCTGGTACGGTGATTGGAATTGCCATACAGAGTCAACCCATCAATGCCGAGCAACTGCTCCCGGGCATATTCAAGGGTTTCATCTTCATGAGCCATGATCTCGTCATAGTCCATGGTGTTAAGGTAATCAATGGCAGCCGCCAGCCCAATCGGGCCGACGATATTGGGCGTTCCGGCTTCATATTTGAAGGGGAGTTTGTTGTAGGTGGTTTTATCGATGCTGACCAGGTCGATCATCTCACCGCCGCCCTGGTACGGGGGCATCGCTTCCAGCCAGGATTCCTTGCCATATAAAATACCAATGCCAGTGGGCCCATATATTTTATGGCCTGAAAAGGCGTAAAAGTCCGCATCCAGGGCCTGCACATCATGATCAATATGCTGGACGGATTGGGCCGCATCAACCAGGACGGCTGCACCTGCCTCATGAGCCATCCGGATAATTTCTCGGGCCGGGTTGATTGTGCCGAGGGAGTTGGAAACATGGTTGAAGGCCACAATCCGGGTCCGGTCATTGAGCAGGTTGGCAAAAACATCCAGCTTCAGATCGCCATTTGCATCAAAGGGGATCACCCGGAAGTGGGCCCGCCGGCGTTCACACATCATCTGCCAGGGTACGAAGTTGGAGTGGTGATCCATTTCCGTGACGATCACCTCATCGCCCGCGTTCACATAGGCTTCACCGAAGGCATAAGCCACCAGGTTGATGGCCTCGGTCGTGCCTCGGGTAAAGATGACCTCGTGGGAGGATTGGGCATTGATGTAGGTCTGGATCGTCTTGCGGGCTGCTTCGTGAGCTTCGGTGGCCAGGTTGGAGAGGTGGTGAGTGCCCCGGTGAATATTGCTATTGTATTTTGTGTAATACTGGGTGATGGCATCAATCACCGTCTGAGGTTTTTGGGTTGTGGCGGCATTGTCAAGGTAGACCAGGGGTTTGCCATTCACTGATGACTTTAAAATCGGAAAGTCAGACCGAATTTTATCGATATTAAGTGTCATAGGATCCTTTGATTTATTATTTAATTTCTTAGTGATTGAATTTTACCAGACCAGTACGGCTATGGGATGGTTTTGGATGCAGATAGGTGGAAAATCGTCCAAGGGATGCCCGCTTGAACAACGGCTGCCATTAACGTTCGATTTTGCAACAGGATGAACCAATCCTGTCACCTCAACGAATATTGATCTGGACTTATTATCAGGAAACATTCAGCATGGATGGGCATGATCCCAATGTAAATGGCAAAAAATATTTGATCAATCAAAAAATGAACCATACAGTTACCAATTGACGCAAATCCCTCAGCAGGTGGTTGCGCACTTAGTCTCTGAATATAATTTAAATTCCTCATTCATATTCAGATAGCCGATTGCAGTTTTTTGAATCATATTTTTCATTAACAAAACAATTGGCCCCTGAAATTTTTCTATTTGCCTGAATCGGGTGGTTTTGTCATCAATCTCCTCAAGAACGAATTCATGAATACCTTTATAGACAAAGAACAAAAACCCACCACCCCAGGATATTTTTTCATATTGAATAATTTCATAGACGGCAGGTAAAATCATCTCTTTCATACCTGGAGAAACCACTTTAATTTCGATTGTTTCTCCAACTCTTAACTTTCCTACCACCATAGGAATAAATGAGTTCCATTGATGCCAGGATTCGACATCAATCAGTGCATCCCACACAGTAGATAAGGGTGCGTTGATATCAACCCGGGAGTCTAAAATCCTGGTTAATCCAGAACTTTTTAAGACAATTTTTCTATCGCCACTCTGACTCAGGTCATCTATCTTCATAGCCTTTTTCTTGCCAGTCTTTCTCTTAATAAAGTAATTTGACGTTGTCACGAACCCCGCTTGATCAAAAAAATTACGATTTACCCAATAATTTTATCATTATTCATACATTGCCACATTGACTCGAATTGCCTCACAAATAATCTTACTTTAGAAACATACGATGCCACTCAAAGAATATTACTTATCTGGTTTTGGAGGTATTTATTTGTTGGGTGAAATCCGTATACTTGCACCACTTCTGCAATGTATGATGTATCATTTCTTATCTTTTCTACCGGATTATTGAGGCATTATTTAATGATCCCCAGCAAAACCTGGCCTTTTCGTCAAAGTGCTGATAGACTTGGGCTATTATAACCTCAGGCAGGGAAAAGATTATATTTTCACCATATAGAAATTATGCGTTTATTCCCCTAATTGTATTGAGAAAGGCTAAATGAATTATCCTGATATTCTTAAAAAATCAGTTTATATAATTTGTATCCTTGGATTTCTTGCCGGAATTGCTGCTTTTGCTTATATGGGCGTAAATATGCGGTTAATCGGGGACGATTATTGCGAAGCTGCCATGGTAACGAAACACGGCTTTATTAATGGGCAAATTAGAGCCTATTTTGATCCTGTGCCTTTTCATGGAAATCGTTATACTAAAACTTTTATTGCAACATTTATTTCGCTTTTTCCCCCTAAGGCTTATGGTTTTGTGCCTTTATCAGCGTTGATTGTCTTTGGGTTAGGACTTTATGTATTTCAGTCAGCAATTTTTAAATTGCTACATCAAGAAAAATCGAAATTATTTAAAGTGTTTGTCAGCGTTGTAATCGTTTTCTTTACATTTCTATATGCACCTACAGTAAACCAAAGTCTTTATTGGACGTCGGCTATGCTACCTTCGACTGCCCCAATTTTTGGAACACTATATCTCATGGCCTTGTTATTGACTCAAAGCAAATTAAAATGGTATACGTCAATAATTGTTTTCATTTTTGCATTAATTAATGGGGGGCTTTCTGAAAATGGTTCAATGCTTCAACTTGCTTTGATCTCAATTACGCTCATTGTTTCTCGAAGTTTTTTTAAAAAATCCGATATTTATCGCTCAATATTTAATAAAAGTGTTAGCGCCCTAATAGGTGCTCTAAGTGCAATCATCATCATGTGGGTTTCACCATCAATATCACAAAAACAGAGTGAAATGACATTGTCCATTCTTCAAACTATCAGAATGAGTCTAAATCATTCAATGAATTTCTATTTAGAATTTATCAAATCCTTCATACTAAGCATCGGTTTTCTAATTGTTATAGGAATATTTGCTTATCTTCTCGAAACGTGGACTATAAAAAGTAAACAAGAACAAAAGCCAGTAATCACTAAAAAGATATTATTATCATTATTCTTAACTCATCTTGTCGTATTCTTGTTGATATTGTCTAATATGATTCCAAGTGCTTTGACACGAAATACTTATCCAGATCCAAGGCACCTGATAATTGCCACCTTTGCTTCAACATTAGGTTTCTTTTCAACCGGATATATTGTTGGTGTCTTATTCGATAAAATTTTAAGACATTTTGAAATTAAAGAAAAGTTTATGTCAATTTTAATTATTGGTATTGGCTTGATAACATTAACGGGTCTGTATCCTGTTCGATATATTCCTCACATTATAAATGACCAGATGATCTTCAAATATTGGTCATATCAGTGGGATCGAAGACACAATGAGATAAACGAAAAAATAATCTCTGGTGAGAGAGTGATCCATGTCATGCAATTACATACCGTAATTGAGTATGTAAGTGAACTTAGTCCAGACTTGGGAAATTGGTATAACCTATGTGCGGCAGATTATTATGGCATCTCAAAAATATATGCAGATCAACCAGGTTGGGATGAGGAATGGAATGAATTCAAGAGCTTATATTCTTATGGTCAGTAATTACCTGGACAAATTGCAAGATATTGCCCAAATCCTGATGACTGAGGTTTACTCAAAGGCTCAAGACTGAAAACAGATGTGTGCAATCCCACACAAAAACCGAAGCAACCAGTATCAACCTCGATCCCATCAGGTAAGCTGATAGGATTACAAACAAGCGAGGGTTACGGCTCTGGGGAGGGAAATCAATTGAAATGGTGTACTGAGAAACTTAAATGACCCTTTATTCATGAAAAACCGGAACAATCAGCCGCATTAAATCTCTAACATCAACCCCATAACTGATATTATCGGTAGTGTATAGGTATTGTTGAAGGCCAGGAAATAGAGGAATGGCATCACCAGGATACCGATCCGGCTGATATAAATAATGATCGCCAGTATTCTGGGGCTGATTGACCCTGCCCCTCATCATATCGGAAGAATAGCACCCACAATAAGTGGGTTAGGTTGGATCAGTAGAACCGGAATCAGCCCACCATGACTTATTTAAAAATTGAAAAGTTCATTGTCTAAATTCATCTTCGTCAGGCCACCTTCCAGTTGTTTTTGTGATTAATTAGTCAACGGATTAGCCATACCTATGAGTTACCCGTAAGGCGCGCAGGGTGTTCCAGCGGCTGGGCTGGCCGGTTTGCTCCATGTCAAAATGGGTCTGACCGGGATGTCTGGCCTGGACCGGCCAGCGCCCATCTTTGCGTTGTTTTTTGGCCAATACATCCAGCGCCGGCTGCATGGCAGGATGGTAACCCACTTGAGCAGCCTGGAAGTAATCCAACGCGCGCAAGATATCATAACGCCAGCGGGGCGGGAACGAGAGCATCAACATCCGCGGATCGATGATTTCCCCGCTGTGATCCGATTTAAAGAGCTTATGTCGTAGGATGAATGCCTGTCCCTGGTCGGCGATCTTTGCCAGTTCGGATCGGCGGTAATTGTAATCGTTGACCAGGTAAGCATGGATCCCCTCCAGCACGGAGAGGGTCGAGTGCAGCGAGCTGTGCACCGGGCTGCCGTATTCCTGCTGGCAGTTGAAACCTCCATCCGGCATTTGCTGGGGGATGAGATAGTCAATGATCGAGTACAGTGGTTCAGCCTCAACCCCGAAATGACAGGCATAGTTCAAGAACATCCCACTGACGCACACATCACCCGGTGCACCAGGTGACCGGTGGGGGTTAATGCCGCCCTGTTCATCCTTCGATTCTTTCAGGATCAGGTGGATCGTCTCGAGTGCGTCCGGGTGGTTAGGTGGTAGGCCGAGATGGCAGAGGTCCAGCAGTGTGTAATGGGACGAGATCCACTTCGGCTGGTAGAAGCTGTGGCCCCAATGTCCGTTTGGGTTGCGGGCAGCAAGGAAGCGGGCGCCCCAGCCCTCTGTGGCGATGCGCACCTGCAGGTCGGGACGGTCATCGTCCAGCAGGTCACGGTGGACCTGGTATTGGATGGCGACATCACCAGCCAGCAGCCAGTGCAGCGTTTCATCAGGGATTTTCATCAGGTTGAAGATCCCATGATGTGTGTAGGAATAGGGTGAACCATTCGTTTAGGATAAACCTCCTGGCTGCAGGGTGGGTTGGCAGTTCTAGCAATCAATAATAACTATGGAACTTCATTGAACCCATTGTAATCTTATAAATTCAAGCCAACCCACCAAACCACAAAAAATTATTTCTTAATAACCACTTCCACGGATGCGCCCATTCCCACCTTCAGCCGCTCGGCTGCATTCCCATTTACCACGGATATGGCCAATGAGCCGGTGCTGTCCACGGTGGCGATCAGGGTCCCCGGCTCGGCGTCAGCGAAGGCCCGGGTCAGCCCCTGGATGGCCTTGCCCCCCACCCTGACGGTCACATCCTCCCAATCCGCTGGCAAAGCTTCAGCCGGCAGGTTGGTCGACAGGTTGCCAAAGTGATCCACCAGAACCACCTCAGCCCGCCAGCCGGATTCTGTGCGTTTCGGCTTGGAAAGGTTGATCAAGATCGGGTCGTCGATTGCTTCACCCAGGCATTCCAACGGCAAGCCGTTAGCCAGGTGCGCACCTACCGGTGAGAATATATCCCGGCCGTGAAAGGACGCACTGGGTTCCGGCAGCCAGTATTCCGGCCGGGTGAGGTTGACGATCCGCACGACCTCCCCGGCAGCCCGTGCATTCTCGATAAGCGGGGTCAGCAGGCCGTTATCGGGTGCGACAAAGTACTGTTTTCCAATCAGGGCGGCGATCGCCCGGCGTTGGGTACCCACACCCGGGTCCACCACGGCCACCTGGACCGTGCCCGGTGCAAAGTACGGGACCGCTTCGCCCAGCATACGTGCACCAGCCTCGATATTTTGGGGCGCAATTTGATGGCTGATGTCAATCAATCTGGCCTGAGGTGAAATCTTGGTGATGACGCCCTTCATCACGCCGATAAAGTGGTCCTGTATACCGAAATCGGTCAGCAGGGCCACCGTCCCGTTGGGGTCAGGACCGGGCACAATCTGATTCTGCTCGATACGTTCCCTGACGTCGTTATAGCTGCGGCCATAACGAATCACGTGTGTAAGGGTATCAGGCAGGCCAGCCAGACGTAATCCTCGCACGGTGCGCATAATGTCATACGGCACCCGGTGATGTTGAATCATAATGCCTTTGGCGGTTATTTCAAGAGTGGCATAACTGGCGCGCGGGTCGCCGTCATCCTGCCGCCCGACTGTACCGGGGTTGATGAAGGTCACACCTCTGGCCTGGCGGGTGAAGGGCTGATGGGAATGGCCGCACAGAACCACATCAGCATCAGCCATCCCGGCCAGTTCTGCCAGCCGCTCCTGGGGGGTGTCGGGAAGCAGGTGCTCATTGATGGAAGCTGGGCTGCCATGGGTCATCAGGATCCGCAGTCCCCTGAGGGTCAGGGTCCGCTGTTCCGGCAGGGATTTCAGAGCCTTTCGGGACGGCTTGGTGAGGGCCTGGTAGGTCCAGGCAAACATCTTGCGTTTGTCAGCAGGGGTGATCTTCTCCCAGTTGTTCTGGCGATGTTTTTTACTGAGCACCTTTTTATCGTAGTTGCCGATGATGCTCGTCACCCTGGGGCGCTGGCTCCACTGCACCACCCCATCCGGGAAGGGACCGTAGCCGGTCAGATCCCCCATGTTGAGGATCATCTCTGTTGCATTTTGGGCGCGGGCATGGCGCAGGACAGCTTCCAGTGCTGGAAGGTTTCCGTGGATATCGGCGATCAGCGTAATTTTCATTCAATTATTCCAGTTATGCCTATCGGGTTTGATTATTGCTTATTCCGGTTCTTCGCCTTCGATATGGACGTGATCCACATCCGTGGTATTCTTCGTAGAAGTTACGTTATCATGTAGATGATCGCTAGCAGCTTCAAAATCCAGGGGGGCTTTGACGATATCCCTCAGAACAGACCAGGCCCTTTCATAGGTGAGGGTTTCCCAAAGTGTGATCAAAGCGTCGTAGCGGTCCCGGCGAGCAGTCGCGCGATCCTCAATCAGGTGTTGGATGCCGGGCAGCAGATCGTCGAAGGGGCCGGGATGGCCAAAATAAGCTTCCACACGCGCCCGTTCCTGATCGATAAATTTCGGCAGCCACCCGATCCACACATCAATATCATGGATGTCGCCCAACTGGTCTTGCAGTTCTTTCATCACGCTCAAGTGGGGCAATAGGGGTTTCCCATACAGTGAGCTGAAGATTTCCAGCGTATACCGCAGGTGTTTACCCGCTATCCGCATGGCATGCAGCTCTTCAATATTTTCGGGGTCATCAAGGTATTTTTCATAAGCCAGAAATTCCTCCAGCGCCTTATGGATCGCCGAGAAAGCTCTTTTATACAATGAAGGGGTAAATAAATAGATTGCTTCGCTTAAATTGGCTGATTGGATGCAATAGGATTGGATTATCTCCAGCGTTTTGTCTTCCTTCAGCTGTGTGAGGGATTGATTCACCTTGTTTTGGGCTTTTTCACGCTGTTGGCTCAACCGCAGCAGTACCCGCTCGTAGCCAGGTAGAGCAGTCGCCGGAAGGGTTTCCGCCATCAAGTCCTCAAGGCACAGGATCTGGATGTCCAGGTCACGCGCTCGGCCCAGGGCTTTGGTTACCTTGCGTACCCCACGCATCCAATCTTTGGCCTTTTTCTTGGGAAGGCAATCTTTGAACAGATCCAACCCGTTTCGAAGGCGCCGGGAAGCAACCCGCAACCGGTGGATGTGCTCAATATCATCTCCACCGATAGCACCCTGGATCTCACCTGTCAGGGCATCAACCTGACCCAGAATGTATTTTGCCCCAAATACACAGGACGCGGTCTGGTTTTTCTTACCCATTACGTTTCCTCCGATGGCTGGTTTATATTTGACTCAGTACCGAAAGCGCAAATTTCTGTTAAAAATCTTCTTCGAAGCTGGGTTGCTGGTCTTCCAATAAATTGCTGATATGAATTTGTAAATCTTGAAAGACATCCATCACCGGGCGGCCGGCATCAATGGTGGTGAAACCGTATTCATTGGCGAATTGCTCAAATAATAAAATTAACTCTGATTGGTAATTGATGAAGCTGTCATACAGATTATCCGATGGCCGGAGGTCCATACCCGCTTCCCAGTAATTAAGCCCGCGACCATGAATTAAACGCGAAACCAGGTCCATGACATCTGCCTTGAGGTACAGGACCAGGTCTGGTTTTAACGCGAAGCCGTAAATTTTGCGCGCCCAATCCGGATCAGCGCCCCGGACAATGTCACGGGCAATAATTGAATAAAAATACCGGTCAGAAAGAACGATGAAGCCAGCCTGTAAGGCCGGGATGATCTGGTTTTCAAGTCTGTCGGCAAAATCCGTGGCATAGAAAAGGCTCATGGTGATCCGGCTGAGGGTGTGCCCCCGGCGGGCTTCTTCCAGGCCTTCTTGTGTCATTTCAGAGCGGCGCAGGCCGGTATCCGAGACTGCGAAGCCTTCATCCTCCAACCACGTCCGCAATAAATGGGTTTGGGTGGAACGCCCCACGCCGTCTGAACCCTCCAGGACGATCAGTTTACCGGGCAGATCGCCAATTTCACGGTAGGGAAAACCAGCACCATAAAAATTTGCATCAACCATCAAACACCTCCGGGGCTGCCGTGACTATCCGGCATCAGGCCCATGTGTGGGCTGCCTTCAGGGATGGGCAAACCTTTCCAGCCTTCCAGTTCTTGTTTGACGATCTCCCGCACCAGGCGTTGTTGAGATTGTACCGTCAGCCCACCATCAATCACCGTCAACCCGAATTCATCCACCATCTTGTCATATTCGTTTAAAATCCGCTCCTGAAAGAGCGTGAAGCTCTCAATGCGGCTTTCCGACAGGTTGAGGTCCATACCTGCTTCATAAAATTTGAGCTTGGCACGGGAACTGGTGATTCTCTCGATCGCGGTTTCCAGTGGCACCCTGAAATAGAGGGCGATATCGGGTTCCATTGCAAAGGAATACAGGTTGCGCACCCATTCCGGGTCAACCCCCCTGGCCACATCCCGTCCGAAAGCGGTGAAGGCATAGCGGTCGGCCAGGACGACCACGCCAGCTTTCAGCATCGGCAGGATGCGATTCTCCCAGCGATCTGCAAAATCGGTGCACTGTAAAAGACTGAAGGTGGAGGGGGTGAATAACTTGCGTTTCTTGGCCCGTTTGGTGGTGCTTTTGACCAGGCCTGATGAATTCCACTCGCTGAAATAAACGGAATGGCCCTGGGATTGAAGCCATTTATAGAGCAAATCGATTTGGGTGGATTTACCGCTGCCATCAATGCCCTCGACGATGATTAATTTACCGGGGGTGTTATTGATTCTCAATTGTCAAACCCTTTCCCGCTGAAAGTTTTAGATGAAGATGAGGGAAATTATACTTGATTTATCCGTGGACTTACTGTGATCATGGACATAAAACGGACCAAACACATAAAGCTACAGTAATACTGTCGGTATTACGAAATTAGGTCGTGTCAAGTTTACAAAGACAGGCCCTGTCTAGTTTATGAAGACAGGCAGTGTCTAGTTTATGAAGACAGACCCTGTCGAGTTTATCAAGACAGGCCCTGTCGATTTAGCAAAGACAGGCTCTATCGAGTTTATTGAAGACAGTCAGTGTCCCTGCTCAATCCTCATCCTCGTCATCGTCCCATTCATCATCTGAATCGTCGATTTCGATTAATTCACCGGTGGCGATGAAAATCGTACGTTCGCAGATATTGGTGACGCGGTCCGCCATTCGTTCGATATTATGAACGACCCACATGATTAAGTTAGAATGGTCGATGATTTCGGGGTTGGCGATCATGGCTGCCACATTTTTACGGTAGACCTGGTTGTAAAGCTCATCAATCTCGTCATCCTCCTGGGGGATGCGGTGTGCCATGTTGACATCCTCTGCGATGAAGGCGCTCAAAGCCCGATGGAGCATGCCAACCGCCAGATCGCCCATCCGGCTGATCTCCCGGATTGGAATGGGTGTCTCATCGTCTCCGATTTTCAGAGTAATTTTGGCAATTCCTTTGGCATAATCCCCCATACGTTCCAGCTCGGTAATCACTTCCATGATGGCTGCCAGCAGGCGCAGATCGTGTGCAATGGGTTGCTGGGTGGCAAACAGGATCAATACCCGGTTTTCGATGGCGTAACGTTTTTCGTTAATCAACTCATCATCGTTGTAGACGCGTTTGGCGGCAGCAGTATCTCGGCGCTTGAGTGCATCAATGGCATTCAGCATAGCCTGTTCGACCATGCTGCCAAGCAACAAGACCTCGTCCTGTAAATGATGAATTTCACGATCTAAAGTTTGGCGCGGCATAGGTTCTCCCAGCAGGTCGAAAGAAGGTTTACCTATTGTATAACATTCTATCCAAAACGACCAGTAATGTAAGCCTCGGTCTGCTCGTCATCCGGATTGGTAAACATCTTATCTGTCGCATTAAATTCAACCAGAGTCCCGGACCGAGACTCATCAATCATCAGAAACGCTGTAAAATCTGAAATCCTGGCCGCCTGTTGCATATTGTGGGTGACGATGATGATGGTGTAATTTTCTTTCAGCGATTCCATCAACGCTTCGATTTTCAGCGTGGATATCGGGTCCAGGGCGGCTGCAGGTTCGTCCATCAGGATCACGGCGGGTTCAACCGCGATGGCGCGTGCGATACACAGGCGTTGTTGCTGTCCGCCTGAAAGGGCCAATCCCGATTGGTTGAGTTTGTCGCTGACTTCATCCCATAGGGCAGCCTGGCGTAAACTGTGCTCGACAATTTCTGCGAGAATGCGTTTCTTGCGAATGCCGTAAAGCCTCGGTCCATAAGCCACATTGTCAAACACACTCATCGGGAAGGGGTTCGGCCGCTGGAAAACCATCCCGACTCGCTGGCGGATATCAACCACATCAACATCTGGATCATAAATATTCTTTCCATTCAGCACCACCTGGCCTTCAACACAACACCCCTTGACGAGGTCATTCATCCGGTTGAAAGCCCGCAGCAGGGTAGATTTCCCACACCCGGAAGGGCCGATCAGGGCGGTTATTTTATTCTCGGGAATATCCATTGTGATTCGGTTCAGGGCTTGAAATTTACCGTAATAAACCGATAGGTTAACTGCCGCCATTTTAACCGGGAGAAATTCCAGCCGATTTTCTTCGACTCTCTTGTTAAGGGTAGTTAAGGTCCGCGTTTCGAGTTCGCGCACCGTAGAAATAGCCGGGCTTAATGTCATGGTATGTGGTTTAGAAATGTTCATAAAGGCTGCCCATAAATTGGGTAATTGATCAGGTGCACAGAACCGCCCTGAAAGTCGTCACTATGATGATCATAACATTTGAATTTAAACGCTGTGCGTAGGCTGGGTTAATTGAAGATAAAGCAGGGTAAATGAACGGTTAACATCAGGCAATGGGCAGGGTGAAATAGAAGGTGCTGCCAATTTCTTCATCACTTTCAACCCAGATATAACCCCCATGTGATTCGATCATATGCCTGGCGATGGATAAGCCCAAACCTGTACCGCCCCCGGTACGAGCCTGGTCGGCTTTATAAAACCGCTCAAAAATCCGGTTGAGATCCTTCCTGGCGATCCCGACCCCGGTATCTTTGACATAAAACACAATCTGCTCACCATCGCGGTAAGCGGAAAGGGTGATTTTTCCGCCTGGTGGGGTGAATTTGATCGCATTATGAACCAGGTTGATCAAGACCTGCGTGATCCGGTCAGGATCTGCAAATACAGCCGGTAATTCTTGCTGGCAATCCAGATGTAGTTCAAGACCTGCGCGTTCAACTTGCAGGGTCATGCGTTCGTAGGCTGGCCTGAGCAGATCGCAGGGCTGGATGCGGTGAAATGAGACGGGGACCTTGCCGGATTCGATTCGTGATAATTCCAGCAATTCATTGACGAGCTGGGTCAGGTTGTCGATTTCCGTTTCCATGCGGAGGATAAAGCGCCGGGCAGCGGGGGGATCCTCCAGTGCACCTTCCTGTAAGGTCTCGGCCAGGGCCTTAAGGCTGGCCAGGGGTGTGCGCAGTTCGTGGGAGACATTGCTGATAAAATCTCGCCGGACGGTCTCCAAGCGCCGAAGCTGGGTCAGGTCCTGGAAGAGGATCATGGTGCTGCCAGGCAGCGAGGTTTTTAAAGGGATGCCGATAACTTGCAGGAACATATGCCTTGGTCCGATTTCCAGCATGGTGCTTTCCCGTTGGCCGGATTTCGCCGTCCGCCACAAATCAACCAGTTGATGATAACGAAGAACCTCCACCACCGAACGGCCCAGTCCGGACTTTTCATCCATCTGGAAGAGTCTTTCGGCAGCGGGATTCAGCAATTCCACCCGGCCTTCATCATTGGCAATAATCACCCCATCTGTCATCTGGTTGAGTACAGCCGATAAAGTTGCTCGTTCACTGCTGAGGGCCTCAATCTGCTCACCTAAGTGCTGGGCCATTTCTTGTAAGGCCTGGCTCAACTCGCTGAGTTCCTGGGGATTTTCGGGAAAGTTCAGGTTCTTAAAGTTGCCGGAGCCCATCTGTTCCGTTGCAATGGTGAGTGTCTCGATAGGTTTCAAGGTGCGATCCCAAACAATCAACGCCAGCACCAGTACGGCCAGGGAAGCGATTAAAAAAACCACCACAGCCAGGCTGCGGATCGGTTGAAGATTGATCTGAACATCGATCAGGGGTACCTGCAGGAGGACAATACCAACAGGTTGACCATCTGGCTCCTGGATGGAGGCTGCAGCAAGCATCTGATTTGCTGAGATATCTGTACCCTGGCCTTCAGCCCGCGCTTGATGCACAACGGACAGTTGAGAGGGCGCTTCAGGTTGTTCATCCAGAGGCAGAGAAGATGCCAGGAGTCTTCCCTGAGAATCCAGGAAAGTAACTGCAATGCCCAATATCTCGGCATTATGTTCGGCAATCTGTGCCAGACTGGCGGATTCCCCCACAGTACCATAAAAAACGAGTGCTTCTGTTGCAATGCGTTGAGCCAGGTTGAGGTATTGCGTCTCCCTTAGTTCTGTTTCACGCTCGCGTATATACTGAATCGTGCCAACTGTTACCACCAACAGGGTGAGTAAGAGCAGTCCAATGTAAGGTAACGCAATCCGCCACCGGATTCGTCGATGCATGGGTTATCCTTCAAATCGGTAACCGGCACCTCGCACGGTGATGATCCGTCTGGGGTTGGCAGGATCCCTTTCGATCTTTTCTCTGAGCCAGCGGACATGAACGTCCACCGTGCGGCTGTCGCCGATAAAGTCCCAGCCCCAGACCCGTTCCAGGATGAATTCCCGTGAGAGCACCTGGCCCTGGTGTTCCGCAAAAAACGTGAGAAGTTCGTATTCCTTTGGTTTAAAAGGGATCACCTCACCATCGACTGTGACCTCGCGGCGTGTCTGATCGATACGCAGGTTGTCAAATTCGAGGATTTCATTTTTTTGTGCTCGTCTTTGGCCCTCTGTGTGGTTGACCTCTTCACGGATCAGGCGTACCCGTCGTAAGAGCGCCTTGACCCGAGCGATCAGTTCGCGCATGCTGAAGGGTTTGGCCAGATAATCGTCAGCACCAACTTCCAAACCGACCACGCGGTCAATTTCGTCATCCCGGGCAGTGAGCATCAGGACGGGTGTGGTCATTTCACGGCGCAGGATCCGGCAGATCTCAAAGCCGTCCAACCCCGGGAGCATCACATCCAGGATGATCAGGTCGGGTTGGATATCTCGAGCCATGCTCAGGGCTTCCGTCCCATTGCCGGTCGTGAAGACCTCGTAACCCTGCTTTTTGAGGTTATAAGCCAGGGTTTCCTGGAGCGATACCTCGTCATCTACGACCAATATTTTTTCAGACATTTCTCCTCCTTATATTTTGCAGGAGTGCGGTAAATTGTTCTGCCAAATCCTCACGGGAAAACCGTGAGTTAATCATTTTTCTTCCATTCACTCCCATTGTACGACATTTTTCAGGATTGGATGCCAGTTCCCGGATAGCAGAGGCCAGTTGATCCGGATTACCGGGTTGTACGAACACGCCTGCCCGGGCTTCTTCAACGACCTGCCGAATGACGCCATCAATCGCCACGATCACCGGGCGACCGGCAGCCATATAATCAAAGATCTTATTTGGATAAGTTGTTTTATACATGTCGATGGGTTTCAGGATTCCCAAACAGGCATCGGCTGCTGCTAAGGCATCGGGCATCATCCGTTTGGGTACGGGTGGGATAAATCGGACATTTTCCAGATTGCGCTGCTGGGTTTCTGCCTGTAAGCGAGGTTTTTCTTTCCCGGACCCCAACATTATAATGTGGATGTGTGTCTCATCCTTTAAAAGCTCGGCTGCGTCCAAAACAACATCCAAATCATTGGACATCCCGTGGGCACCAGCGTACAGGACAATAAAGCGCTCACCCAAATCATGCTTTTTACGAAATTCATCTCCATTGTCGGAAGGATCAAACATATCCGGATCGGCACCATTGGGGATCAGTGTCACGTGACCGGCACCTCGCGCTTTGACATGTTCAATATAACCGGGCGAATTCACCACCACATGATCGGCCCGACGATACAGGAAATGCTCGAGCCATTCAGACAATCGTATCAGCGTCTTGTTTTTTAGAACCCCCACCGCCACTGCAAAGGCGGGCCACAGGTCACGGACTTCAAGCAAAAAAGGAACGCCTTTTAGTCGTGCCAGGAGCCAGGCTGTCGGGCCCTGAAAGATCGGTGGTGTGGTGCCCCACACCAGGTCAACCTGTTTGATAAACAGCCCATTAAAAAACGATGAAATCATGAAGCTCAAGAAGCTGAAGACCCGCCAGATAAATGACCGGTGCAGGGCAGGCAGGGTGAAACTGCGAATGATGGTCACGCCTAAATCGTCTGTCTGTTTGCGTGGGGTTTTCCCCTGATCGGTTCCGGTCAGGTAGCTGACCGGGCTGGCAATGATCGTAACCTGGTGGCCATGTTTCACGAGATGTCTTGCCAGTTCGTGATGGCGGGTGCCGCCGGGTTCGTCCAGCGCTGCAAAAGCCTGGTGGATCAGGAGGATGTGCATGTTGTTAACATTTTACTCGATTCTTTAGAACAGGTTTTATTTCAGGTTGGCAGGTTCCTGAGTCGTGGATAGCGCCCCCTCATCATAAACGCATTTCAACCTGACCGCACGCTTGATCGTTGCTTTTACACCTTATATCGCCAGTTTCAGGCGATCACGGACTTAATGGCGGGTTCATTGAGAGTCTCAAACTGCCAGGTGGTGATTAACCTGAGAGGGTATGGCCCGGTTTGGCAGGCTTTCAACATTAAGGCCGGGGATTTATGTCCGTAGGTTGGTGAGGTCCAACCCCAGGTTGGGTCAGACACGGTCTCGCCATAGAGGCCTTCACCAGCCCGAAAAAGGCTGATGTTGTCGGTCCCATCCAGTGTGATGTGAACACGTAAAAAATTCCCTGCCAGGTGCAGCTCGGATTCAGTTGTGAATTTCCAGGTCCAGTCTGGCAAATTCCAGGTCAGGGTGGCAGTATGAAGCTTGCCATCAGGTTTATCATAGGGCAGGATGTCGTCAGTCACCTGCCAGCCATTCTGAATGGCCGTCAGCGTTCGTTGGTGGAGTGCCCCCATCCGCCGGTAGCCGTTATGTTCTCCGGTAACCCGCTTGAGGTCTCCGAAGTCATCCATTTCATAGGCCAGCACCTCAGCCTGGGCCCAGTCCAGCCACAGGAAACGTCCGGCGGGTGTCATTGGGTCCTGGTCATCGAGCGTCAGCGTATTGTGGACACGGACAGTCGTCAGGGCATTATCCCACGGCGGACGGGCATTATACTGGAAGGTGCCCGGGTCCGGGGCCACATTGGTGCCATCCCACCAGAGATCGATATGCAGCTGGTCCGCATGAGATGGGCGGTCGGAATACTGTGCCGTGTGGAGAAAGGCCCGCCCCTGACCGGATTCGACTCGGAGCATATCCGGTGCTTGTGGTTGCTTTTGTTCGGATTCTGTTTTTTCAGAAAGCTGGAACCAGTCCCCCATTTCTACCAGCTCCGGGTATTGATAAATATCCTCGCCTAAAAACGCTTTGGCTGCTGCACCAACCACCGGGCGGTAATCCTCAAATGGCATGCAGGTCAATGGGAAGATGTAAGCACCATCATTGGCGCCCAGGTTGGGAGCACGGCCTGTTTCCGGGTCGGTCAGGGCCCACAACCAGTGGGTGGCTGCGTCAAGTCGCCTCTGAGTGGCCAGAGGCCAGTCAGGTTCACCCGATACCCGTTTGAGATGATCGATAAACAACGCCACCTGCAGCATCAAGCGATGGTAATTAACACTGTGCTGGATATATGTGCCGATTTCGCTGATCTGGTTCTGGAAACACCAGTTCAACCAGCGCCAGCCGGCCTGTTTCCAGGTCTGAGCATTTGGGTGGTCAGCCAGGTAAAGCCCTGCCGTATACAGACCCGCTGCTTCTGTCAGCAGGTGGTTGTTGTTTTGGGCCCGGGCGTAAACCAGAGTGGGGGGGATTCGCCTGGCATGTTCCGCAATCGCCTGCCATAACCGCATGCGGTTTTCAGGCATGGATTGTGGCGAGGGTGCAAATATGCGATCGCAGAACACCAGCACCATCAAACGGATGGCCACTTCCTGGGCCGATTGCCATTGCCGGCCTTGATAGGGGGGGTGGTTTTCGAGGAAGCGGTTGGTCAATTCCCAGAAGGTGTGCGCATAACTCGGGTTTCCGCTATAGGCATAAGCCCTGGCCAGGGTGATAGCCCAGCCGAAACGGGCCGGTTCCCAGATAAATTTGATGTCCTGGTCAGGAGCTGATCTTTCCAATGCCGACCAGTGTCTGTCTGATGTGCCGACCGCAAGGTCAAGGGGTACGGGACGACTGCCAAATACACGTATCAGCCCCTTGCAAATTTGGTCTGCCTCAGCCAGCACCAGGTCCTGTTGTGCTGCGGGGATCTGGGGGAAGTGGGCCACGGGCGGAAGAGCGGGTTCACTGCGATATAAGTCCCGCTGTTTGGGCGTCATTCGCCTGTAATGACCGCTGCGCAACCCCAACTGGTACAGGGAATAGCACCAGATTTTTGTCAAACCAAGC
>SKPR01000180.1 GCA_007119455.1 Candidatus Brevefilum sp.
CCAGGCGCATATGGCGCTGCCGATCTGTTCGTGAGCCCCTCCCATAGTGATGGCACTTCCATTTCGCTGATGGAGGCCATGGCCTGCGGTTGTCCTGTCCTGGTTTCGGATATTCCCAGCAACCGGGAATGGGTAGAACCCGGTATCGTAGGGGAGCAATTTACGGATGGGGATGTTGGCGCTTTAAAAGCCAAATTACTGGTCATGGCTGTGAACCCGGCCCTGCCAGAATATGGTCAACGAGCGAGGATATTGGCTGAAGAACGGGCAGACTGGGGGAAGAATTTTAAGAAACTTTTAGGAGCCTATGAAATGGCGATGTCCGGATATCCTTCTAAACTTACATAGCCATGTAGGTATTAATCTTTTTGCATTTTGACCAAAATACGTTAGAATCCAAAAATTGATGTCATTAGTTTATCGGTAAATGAATAGAGATGGAATGTGAGAAAAATGAAAAGAATATTATGGGTTATGCTGATCCTTATTATGGCTACAATGGCCTGTAGCCTGCCTCTTTCACAGGAATCAGTGGTTACATCCGCAGCAGAAATCTCTGCTTTTAATGAAGGTGTTTATACCGAAACGATTATGAATCAGGGTGTGCGTGTTGAAATCACGGTTCCTGAATCTTACGAAGTTGGCGCCAACGGAAATGGACTTTCTTCCATAATGCAAGAAATCCAGGGACAGAATGTGCCTAACCTGGAGTCTGCCGAAGGTCTTTTTGAGAGTCTGGATGAGGCCATTGTCCTCTGGGGTTATGATAGGGATACGCCGGGGGGCCTGCCTTCCGGTTTTGTTTTGGTTAAAAATGAAGAATTTGCCTTTATGCCTCTGGGTATGCTCTCGATGGTTGCCGGCACTTTGCTGGGAGATGATGTCACAATTGTTTCACAGGAAAGGGTAACCCTTGGAGAAAGGGATATATTGCGGTTTACGACAAGGACCGATCAGGCAGGTTTACCTGCTACTCAACTTGTCTACGTTTTCAAAGAACTTGGCCAATTGTGGATTGCAGGTTTTCTGACTGAGCCAGGCCGTATTCACACGGATCAAGTCATCTTTGATGCGATTGTAGCGTCCCTGGACCTCACGAATTGAGCGATTGGGTGACGATGAAACCACGTGATCCATCAGTCATTGGTATCATCCAGGCCCGGATGGATTCAAGCCGCATGCCTGGGAAGGTGATGGTGGACATTGGTGGCAAGCCTATGCTGTTTCAGGTCGTCATTCGTGCCAGACGGGCACAAAGCCTGGGTCAGGTCATAGTGGCGACAACGACTGACTCTTCCGATGATCCTGTGGCCGCATTCTGTCACGCTCGCGGACTAAAATGTTTTCGTGGAGACCCCAGGGATGTGCTTGATCGCTATTATCAGGCTGCGCGGCAATTTAAGGCAACGACCATCGTCCGATTGACCGGCGATTGCCCCGTTATTGATCCTGGCGAAATTGATCGCACTGTCCAGGCATTTTATCGATCCGGCGTAGATTTTGCTGCCAACCGACTGCCACCACCCTGGAAACGCACCACCCCCATCGGAATGGATACCGAGGTGGTCTCCTTTAAGGCTTTGGCGCAGGCCTGGCATGATGCAGATGCGCCTTATCACCGTGAACATGTTATGCCGTACCTTTACGAAGAAGCGGGACGCTTCAAGGTAAAGCTTGTTGATCATGAGCCGGATTTGGGGCAATATCGTCTGACTGTCGATACACCTGAAGATCTTGCTTTAATCAGGCGGATTTATCAGCATTTTTCTGATAGCAATGATTTCTCTTTATTTGAAGTAATCAGATTATTAGAACAGAATCCAGAACTGATCAGGCTCAATGCAGAGGTGAGGCATAAGGGGTTCAGGGATATCGACCAACGGAAATAAGGTCGCATCAAGGAGGCATTTTGGTGGAGAAGAAGCAATTATTTGGACGGATTAACGAAAGTCAGGCATTTTTTGCCTTGCTGGTTATCCTGGCGATCACCGCGTGGTTTGCCCGGCACTGGCTCAACTCAGGTTTTGGGTTATATGAGGATGACCTGACCTTCATCCCGGGAGCGATCGAAGCTGATTTTGGGACAATTCTAAATATGATCGCAGGTTATTTTTCAACCCTGGCTGATCAGGGACGGCCTTTAATGTGGTCCTGGGTGGTATTGTTTGGTCACATTGGCTGGAATCTGGGGGGGTTGCAGGGGATTTACATCCTGGCCTATCTCGTCTGGTTACTCAATATTGTTCTTTTCGTTTTATTGCTGCGACGCATTCATCCCTCATTTTTATTCTGGTCTCTGGGTGGGTTTGCTTACGTTCTGTTCTCCGCTGACACGAATCAGGCCTTTTTGTTCAATGCCTTCGGATTACAAACGGCGATCACATTCCTCCTGATTGGCCTCCACGTCTATCTGATTGGCGGAAAGTGGCGCTGGTTATCGTATGGATTCCTTTTATTGGTTTTCCTCAATTATGAAACCCCCTACTGGTTGTTCATCTCTGCGCCACTGCTGACAGGTTTGGAAGGCAAACCATTTAAAAAACGTCTTTTAGAAAATACCCTGGTAATAATTTTTATTTTCCTGGTTGTATTTGGTCTGCGATATCTGGCTGGCGAAGCGCGGGTGGCCGAACTGGGCTTCCCGGATATGCTGGTGACACCCGTGAAGCACATGGCAATCGGACCGTTTGTGAGTTTGGGTGCTTACCTTCTCAGACCCCTCCTCGTCTTGCAAACACTTTCACCTACGCTGATCCTGATTGGTCTGGTTGGGTCAGGTCTGATCTTTACCATTTTCTATCTGGTGTTCAGGCAAGAAAAAGTTCAGCATGCACAATTCTTCCCGCTCAAACGGGGCTGGTGGTCACAGTTGGATCCTGTTCTCCAACGAAATTTACGTTTGATGATAGCAGGGTTATTGATGGTCACTTTTGCCTATCCGCTGACTTTTATCCTGCGCCCCTATGCTATCAGCGGACGTGAAACACGTGTGCATCTGGCCGGGGTGGTGGGTTCGGCCATCGTCCTGGCGAGTTTTGTGATGTTGCTGATTCATATATTCCGCTCCCAACACCTTAGAATAGGTTTTCTGGCGCTGGCCGGACTTGTTCTGGGTTTCAATCTTTCCTTTGGGTTTATCATCCAGCGGGCTTACGTCAGGGCCTGGGACCTCCAAAAATCGTTCTGGCGTGAGTTGCTTCCGCTTATCTCCGATGTCGAGGAAGGTTCTGCCGTTTTGGTCGAACCAACAGGTTTAGAAGATGTTCTTTATATCAATGCCAACACCTGGGTGTTGCCAAGAATGTTGCCTCGTTTATATCACCTTCCTGAAGAATGGGAACGGGATCCATCTGTTTTCAGGTTGGCAAAATTCTGGGAGGAGAATATTGTAAGAATTCCTGGATATTTCTCCATTGATGGAACCAATAGTTTTGCCCACCTTGTTACTTTTGGTGATTATCGTCATGATAAATCAATATTTATTGGGACAGAAGGTGGCAGCCTCGAAAGGCAATCCCAGATGGTATTTATGGATGAAATCATTCATCTGAAACCCGTCGGTGAAGATATCCTGTCCACCCTGGAAACCCGGCCTTTGTACGACCTGATGATTTTAGCGGATTAATGGATTTTCTCTCGGTGATATAATTCAACCGGGATTTGATTTAGTATGAATTGTTTATTATGTCACTCGGATGAAAACAAGATCTATGCGGAGCTGGAATCCTTTGGCTTCCCGTTGTCCTATTATCAATGCGATATCTGTGGCCTTATTTTCCAGTCACCGGAAAAGAGTCGGGCTGCTAACCCTGAATTCTATGCCGAGACATACCGTAAAGTATATCAAGCCAGTTCAGAGCCTACAGCAAAAGACCTGTGGGTTCAGGAACAACGCGCATGGAACCTGACCGGCATATTACAACTTGTCAGTATCGGCAGCCCTGGCAGAATGCTTGATGTTGGTGCATCAGCCGGTGTGCTGATGAATACATTCCAGGAATATTTCGGATGTGAGGTGGTGGGTGTTGAACCGGGTGAGGCTTACCGTTCCTACGCTGAAAGCCGTGGTTTACAAATGTATGCCTCGCTGGATGCTTTGATTGAAGCTGACACAAGAAAATTTGACCTGGTCAGTATGATCCATGTTTTGGAGCACCTTCCGGACCCGGTTGGTATGCTGCGCACAATCCGACGGGAGTTGTTGTCAGAAAGTGGAGCACTGCTCTTAGAAGTGCCGAATTTTTATGCGCATGACAGCTTTGAACTGGCACACTTGGTCTGTTATACTGCGCATACTGTCACGGAAGTACTCAAGCAGGCTGGATTCCAGACCGTTTTCCTGCATAAACATGGCATACCTCGTTCGAGCTTGTTGAATCTCTACCTCACGCTTATCGCGTTGCCCTTGTCACCCGGGACCGAAACCCCGCCCATACAGCCAGACCGGATGGTTCAGGCAAAACGTCAGGCAGGTTTGACTTATCGCCGGGTGGTCCAAAAGCTGATGCCGGGTAAAGCCTGGCTTCCCCTGCCAGATGAGGAAGAAAACTAACCGCATGGACTTATTGACCCTGTTCACCGCGCCTAAACCTTTTACGGATCCTCATATTCGGATTATCCAACGAAACACGCTTAAAAATTGGCTGGCACTGGGTGATGCGGTCGATGTAATCGTGATTGGAGATGAACCGGGGATTGCCGAAACCTGTAAAGAATTGGGCATCCGCCATATTCCGGATGTACGCTGCAATGATCTCGGGACACCTCTGATCAGTTCAATTTTCGGTTTGGCCCGAGAGAAGAGTTCATCCCCCTACCTGGTTTACAGTAATGCTGATATTTTATTTCTCCCAGATTTGGTTCATACGGTACGTGCTTTGGAAAAGGTAAAAGACCGGTTCCTGGCCATAGGCCAGCGGTGGGATCTGGATGTTGACTCACCGATTGACTTTGCCAATGGCTGGGATGATGAGCTTGCTCAAAGGGTTCGTGAACAAGCCCAATTACACGGTCAGACTGGTAGCGATTATTTTATTTATCCAAAGGCTTGCTTCACGCATATTCCAGATTTTGCAGTTGGCCGGGCGGGTTGGGATAACTGGATGATCTACCATGCTCGCTGGCAGAACTGGCCGGTGATTGATCTGACCCAAACCGTCACGGTGGTCCATCAAAATCATGATTATGCACATTTACCAGGCGGTATTATCCATTTTCGTCAGCCTGAGACAGATCAAAACGTCCGCATCGGGGGCGGACGCAGGACGATCTTCACTCTGGAAGACGCAACTCATTATCTGCAAGATGATAAGCTTCAAAAAGCACCCCGAAACTGGCGTTCTTTTTGGCGAGAAGTTGAAATCTTCCCCCTGGTTCGACTTCATTCCCGTTTATTAGGCTGGTTTGCTTTTGCTTTTTTTCATCCTGTCAGGGCATTTAGAGAAGTCAGGGGCTGGTTGGCTTATAAATTAGGCCAACTGTGATGGGTTAACTTGTTTGATAATGACTAGGTAAGAAACGATGCCAAGAATTGGTACCAACCCTTCCCGGGGAAAAACCCTTGATTTCAAACCTGCCAGAACGACAGTGGCTGTGCTGGTGCATGCCCCCCATCAGGCTGGTTATTTCCAGGATCGATTGGATGTAACCCGCATGACCATTGAGAGCATCCTGGCCAATACCCAGGAGCCCTTTGACTTGCTGGTTTTTGATAACGCCAGTTGCCCGGAGATGGTGGCTTACCTGCAGTCACTCCACGAAAGGGGATCCATTGATTTTCTGCATCTTTCTAACCAAAATATTGGCAAGCTAAATGCCCTCAAAAGAATTTTTGATATTGCCCCCGGTGAAATTGTTGCCTATACCGATGATGATGTCTTTCATCAGCCAGGCTGGTTAGGGCAGCATCTGGCAATTATCGACACATTCCCCAATGTGGGTGCTGTGACCGGGTTTTATATCCGCCAGCGGGTGGCGATGAGTTCAACCAGCACCCTGGCCTTTGCCAACCGGCCCGATATCCAGACCCAGCGTGGTTTGTTAATGCCAAAGAAGTGGGAAAAGGAATACATCATCAATAGCGGACGCAGTTGGGAAAAATACCAGTCTGAGGTAGCCGGGATTGAGGATATCATCCTGTCCTACCATGGGCTGGAGGCCTGGGTTTCGGCTCATCACTTCCAAATGGTTACACCTAAAGCAGTGATGCAGGATGTGTTGGCAGAGATGCTCCCAGACGGCTGGACCGACCGGATTATGGGCCGCATGGTCGAGATGGATGACCTGATGGATTCCAAAGGCTATTTGCGATTGTGCACCCGCGATCAGACGGTGCGTTTGATGGGCAATGCGATCTCGGACGAAGTCGCTGCTCTGGCAGAAAAATCAGGTCTCTCTGTAAAAGCCGCTGTGGGCAAAAAACCAAATCAAAGCTTGATGAGTCGTCTGGCAAAGGTGCGTTGGGTCCGTTACTTATTACAGGGGATTGTAAACCGGGTTTACCGGTGGTTGAATGAGTGAAATGTTAGCCAATTAAGGCTTTGATTTGGGCAATATTGGAAATCGATCACGAAAATATCATCAGACTGGAATTTGCATTTGAAAATATTAATAGCAGGACTGGGTTCAATTGGCAGGCGGCATTTACGCAATCTGTTAACCCTGGG
>SKPR01000218.1 GCA_007119455.1 Candidatus Brevefilum sp.
CCCACCGCCAGTACCTGTCACCCCGGTCGCACCACACCCCGCCAAAATTCCAAACAACCACAGAATTTTATGCTTCCAGATTGTTTGCCACGCTTTTTTTAATACCTCGCCGAAATCCATTTATTCCTCCTTGAAATCAATTTTTCTCGATCAGGGAAAGCTAATTATCATTATAGTATATTTCTCATCACAATCCCCAAATCGAGAAATTAATCAGACTTGATCGATAGGGATCATTCCCATTCTATGGTGCCCGGCGGTTTGCTTGTGATATCATAGACCACCCGGTTGACGCCTTTGACCTCATTGACAATGCGGTTGGCCACTCGCGCCAGGACATCAAAGGGCAGTCGAGCCCAATCGGCGGTCATAAAATCAGCTGTCGTGACGGCTCGCAAAGCAATCACCTCTTCATATGTTCGCTGGTCACCCATCACCCCGACCGCTTTCACTGGCAAGAGAACCGCAAAAGCCTGTGCTGTTCCTGATGCAACCCCAGCTGTGTCTATCCGAAACCGTAACAAACCGGCGTCAGCCAGTTCTGCCGTAAAAATCGAATCCGCCTGGCGCAGTTTCTCGATTCGATCACGTGTCACAGCACTCAGACAACGTACGGCCAGCCCTGGCCCCGGGAAGGGTTGCCGCCAGACCAGTTCCGGGGGTAAACCGAGTGTCTCCCCCACTAGCCGGACTTCATCTTTAAACAAATAACGCAACGGTTCGACCAGGTCAAAATCCATTTTTTCAGGTAAACCACCCACGTTATGGTGAGTCTTGATCCGCTGGGCGTGGTTGCGTTCGGGTGCGCGGGATTCAATCACATCAGGGTAGATCGTCCCCTGCACCAAAAATGGCGGGGCTCCCAGGCCATGCGCGGTTTGTTCGAACAAGCGGATGAAGGTTTCACCAATCACGCGGCGTTTATCTTCAGGGGCGATAACCCCAGCCAGGTTGGTAAAAAACGTCTCAGCAGCATCAATGGTAATCAGGTTTTCCCCAAGGCTGTCTCGAAACGCCCTCTCCACCCATAAGCGCTCATTGTGTCGCATCAAGCCGGTGTCAACAAAGACAGCCGTGAGCTGATCTCCCACCGCTTTCTGAACCAGAGCAGTGGCCACACTCGAATCGACTCCGCCGCTAACGGCTGACAGCACCCGGGCATCCCCGACCTGGTCGCGGACATCAGCTACGGCCTGGTCAATAATCGATTCGGCTGTCCAGTCACCCTGGCAGCCACAAACCTCATAGGCGAACCGCCGGAAGACCTGCTGGCCAATTGGGGTGTGATCCACTTCCGGGTGAAATTGCAGCCCATAATAACCACGCACATGGTCGCCCAGCACAGCTATTGGGCTGTTATCTGTTCTGGCCAAAACCTTGAAGCCATCGGGTGGTTCCTCGATCCGATCGCCGTGTGACATCCAAACCTGCAAATCATCTTCCGGACGCAGTAGGACTGAGGTCTCTACCACATTCAGCTTTGCCGGACCGTATTCACGTTTCCCCGCAGGCTTTACCCGTCCCTCAAGCGCCTGAACAAGGACTTGCATACCATAACAAATCCCCAGGATGGGTAATCCGGATGCCAACACATATTCTGGCAGTCCCGGTGCATCGGGTTCATAAACCGAATTTGGTCCGCCTGAGAGTACGAACCCTTCAGGGTCAAGCGACATGACTTCGGATTCAGGTGTATCCCAGGGAAGGAGTTCGGCATAAACCTGCACATCCCTCAGGCGTCTTGGGATCAGTTGGCTGTATTGTGAACCAAAATCAAGGACAATCAGTGTTTCAGGCATGTGTGTCTCCATCCAACTCACCGATCAGGTGCCAGTGCCATTGAGGCAACGACTGGTTCCTGCCCCCATTGGTGATCAGGCGATATCCTTTTTCATCAAGCTGGTTATTTTTGACCAGGGTTTTTACGATTTCAATGAGGTCGGTATAAATTTCAGGTTGATCCGTAGGGGCTTCCAACAATGAGGTAATCCCATCTTTGGGCAGAATTAAAATATGCAGCGGATACGCTGGCCTGGGATGATGAAAGGCCATCCAATGACTGTTTTCTGAAATCCGATCAATTAGCAGGTGTTGACCCATGTGCTTGAAAAAGAATTTTACCAAAGGGAACACCATCGGAAAGCGAGCAATCTGGATTAATGTAGCACCTAATTTACGTTTCAGCAAAGATGATCTGGCCTTCATCCAATGAAGCAATGGGAACCAGAGCTTTAATCGGGATATTCAAATAGGACAACAACTCCCGCCCGCCCTCAAACGTCTTCTCAATTAATGCACCAATCCCCACCAGTGAAGCACCTGCCGTCTGGGCCAGTCGCACCAAACCAGCGATCGTATTACCTGAAGCCAGGAAATCATCAATGATCAGGACCCGTTCACCTGAAGCCAGATATTCCGGCGAAACGATCAATTCCACCATCCTGCCCTTGGTATGGGAAGGGGCGACAGTCAAATAGACGGTATCCGGCATGGTCACGGGTTTATGTTTGCGGGCATAAACGACCGGGATATTGAGATACTTGGCCGTCATCAAAGCGGGTGCGATCCCTGAAATTTCAGCCGTCATCACTTTGGTGGGGTTTGTGTCTTTGAACAACCGGGCCAGTTCATGACCACAGGCATCCATCAAAACCGGGTCAACCTGGTGGTTAATAAATGGATCCACTTTCAGTATGCCATCCCCCAGGCTCTCACCCTCTTCTTCAATCCGTTTTCGTAATGGTTCAAACAAAACGAGCCTCCATGTATTAATGGTCAGGGTTATTAAAATTTTAAACCGATTTTTTTGTTCTGATTACTGGACGAGTAAATTTAACCAGTTCTTAAACTGGGGGATGCTGATTATCAGTCTGGCTGTTATCTTGCTGGCGGATCCGGAATAAGATTTCTTCAAGAATCTTACGATTAAAGCTGACGAGATCGGCGATCAGCCCGATCAGGAAGGTGATAAAACCAACAATCAGAAAAACGGCTGCCAGGATCAACGATTGGATCATACCAGTCCCCTCACCCTGCAAGAACACGATAAGAAAACGCACACCAATCCCCAAACCCGCCAGCAACATGATCACACTCAAAACCGTAAAGATCCGCAAAGCCCGGTACATCGCAAAGGATCGGATAATTGTAATGGTCGAGTTGACCAGGTAATTTCGGATGCTGCTGAACAAACGAGATGGTCGCTCAGGCGGGTTAGTTTCGATAGGCACGAATGACACCCGGACTTTATTGGCGCCAGCCTGAATCAGCGTTTCGAGGGTATACGAATAATTGCTGAGCACCATGGTTTCTAAGGCCACCTGGCGGGTGACGGCCCGGAAACCGCTGGTCGCGTCAGGAATATGAAAACCGGCGGTGGCAGAAACCACCCGGCTGCCAATCGTCTGGAGGGCACGTTTGTGCGGTGGGAAGTGATCCAAAGACCCCACGCCACGGTCACCGATCACCATTTCTGCTTCACCAGCCAAAATCGGCCTGACAAGTTTCTCGATATCGGCTGCATTATACTGATTATCCGCGTCGGTATTCAAAATCACATCTGCGCCCAGACGCAGACTGGCATCCAACCCATGGGTATAAGCCTGGGCCAATCCCAGGTGACGTGAGAGGTGCACGATATGGTGCGCGCCATTTTCTCGGGCAACATCGACAGTATTATCGGAGCTGCCATCATCAATCACCAGGGTTTCAACCTGATCAAACCCTGTCACTTCTTTTGGCATGAGGTTCAGCGTTTTGGGCAGGATCTGCGCCTCATTAAAACATGGAATTTGGATAATCAGTTTCATGTTGTCTTCCGAACTATTTTCGATGGGATTAGTATAACATGGTCGCGAGATTATCCCTGTGTCGTAGACAGGATAATCGCAAAGGTAGAGAAAAATCTTAACTGAGAAACCGAGAGTTAGTGTCTTGTCAATTGGTGTAAATTGCGTTTTGTGCTTCCACTCTAATCAACGCATCATCAAGAATAAATAATTGATATGGTTCGTAACCAATGCGTTTGCAATTACCCTGGTGGTGCAGGTCGGATCTAGTATCAAAACTGAATTTCTGATCGGACTTTATGTCGAACTGAAAAATGGAAGAACCTAATCCTTAAGAACGAAAGCTTTTAATGCCGCCTCTGCCTCCTGTATTTTCTGAGCATAGACGGCGACCTGAGCTTCAAACGAAGATCTGGGGCGCATGGCGCGGTAACCAGCCTTCATTTCATCCTCCCAAGCCAATAATATCCCCTGGTCTGGCTCAGGATAGGTTGCCTGGCCACAAATGGCATTTAACGGCAACCGTGGCGGGATGGGAAAAACACCTGCCCTGCGGTAGCCAATCACCAGGGTTGTGATCGGAATCGCACCATCAGGTAACCCCAACTTTTCTTTCAGTTCACCCACATCAAGCAAGCCCGTTTTACCTGTCTCCGACAGCATAATCGAAGAAAGGCCGCACGCTTCTGCGGCCAGGGTCATGTTCATCGCAGCCAGACCGGCATTGAAGACTGCCATGGTATGCATCACCAGCGGCGCTTCAGGGAAATCAAAAGCGGACCCAAGCTGGTCAACCCGGTGTGTATCTGCCAGGATGATAATCGCGCGCTGCCCATTGAAGGGGATTGACCTTGAAAATCTTTCTTGCCAGGAATCTCTGGAAAAACAGATAAAGGTCCAGGTTTGCAGGTTAACGCCGGATGGGGCCATCCGGCCGGCCTCCAGGATAGCTTTCACAGCCTCCTCGGGTACAGGTTTATCTTTGAAATGTCGGATGCTGCGCCTTGAAAATATCAATTTAAGTGTCGGATTGTCTTCAAGGGAATCAGGGACATCCGGTGATGCTTTCAGGATATCCAAGAGGCTGCGGAAAAATCCTTTGCTATTTTTCTCGGATTCTCCCATCACAACTCAATCCTGCTTGACTTTTTGTTTATTAACCACATTCACCAATCCACCGAATAACCGGTACTCATCCATCCGGCAGGAGTTGATCAATTTCCCATCATATACTGTCATATCCGGGCATGAATCGCACATGTCCGCCTGGCCGGAGCCCTGGAGATCTGGCGCCTGGATGATACCAATGCTCTGGACTTTGACCGGTGAGAAGATGCGACCGGGATGCCGGACCAATTCCTTCAGCCGCCTGCCATACGCTTTACGGACAACCGGATCCCAGGGCCACATCAGGAATGTCAATGACCCGATTTTTGAACTGGAAAGGTAAGCCAGGTAGGTGCCTCTGAACAGGTGATGCATGGTTTGAGCGACTTCCATGGTCTGCTTACCCACTGAGCCGTACACCCCATGATTTGATCCGACCACGGCCGAGATCAACCACTTATAAGAATCGTGGCGTTGGGTGCCGCCCAGGTAACCTGAGGCTTCATAATCAGGACAGATGGATTTGATCTTCTCGTAGACTTCAGGCCCGGAGACAAATTCCTCATCGAAACTTTCTGTGACGTAGCCCAGCTGCGACATGTCCACCTGCTGACTTTCCGAACTGATGCCGTCATAGGTGTCTGTAGCTGCCGTCCGGTAGGTGATAAAGACCAATCCGGCGACCTTATCAAAGTTTTTCTGCCCCCATTCCACCACAGAAGGGATTGATTCATAGGTCGATGGGTAAACGGTTGAATTGAATACCGTGTACAGTCCGCCCTCATCATGGATCATATCTGCATAAAACTGGCGCAGTTCATTGTGTGCTTCTTCAGTGCGGCCCTCCCAACCCGGACGGTTCTGATGGCTGTCGATATGGATGGTGAAACCCGCCAACCCGGCTTTTTTCAGTTCTTTTAGAAACTCGGGCGTCAACTTTGCCGCATTGGTGAGCGCAATCGGTTTCATCCCCAATTCGGCAATATAGGCGACGATTTCGCAGATTTCCGGGTGCAGCAAGGGTTCTCCACCTGCGATGGAGACATTGTCCGGGTTACGCCAGCGCTTGAAAAATCGCAATTCCTCCTTCACCTCTTCGAGCGGTTTGTGCTTTGTAAGGGTCGACCGGTAACATCCCTCGCATTTAAGATTGCAGATATCGGTTACTTCCAACCAGGCGATGGGATTATCGTTCATAGACCACGGGAGGCGATAGAGGTTGCTTTTTTCAAGATTCATAAAAACACTCCTTTAAATGGCGCAATATATTAACCTGAAAAATACACCGGTAAAAATGGGAAGTCTGACATCATCGAACAAGATCATCCACCATTAATTTTTTAAATTTGATGACGTCAGATTATTTTTGTTATTATAGCACGCACGAAAATTAAAACCCAAGATATTTTTGTTGACCGAATCCACCTGGAATGATCGTAAACAGCGCTGGAGTCTGACTTTGATAGCGATCCGGGTGGCTGAAAAGGATCTGGATCAGGTTATAATTGAGAAAGATCATGACCGCGTTTATGACACTCAATCCGCAAACTTTTTATACCAGCCAGGGGACGATCAGCAACCCGGGAGAATATTCTCATCTGCTTGATTCCTTACCAGACAGTCTGCCAGAACTGGTCTCCGCCATCCAGGGCGTTATGCTTCACCTGCATTGGGCAAAGCGATACGGCATCTCCCTCAATAAAACCCGTCAGGCGGAGGCCAACCTCCGGACTGTA
>SKPR01000077.1 GCA_007119455.1 Candidatus Brevefilum sp.
CTGTTGCTGCCAAAGCCCGGGGCAGTCATGTTTTCAGCGCAGCCGGGACCCTCTCCGTACAGGCCGCGCTCTTTTCCTATGTGAATGACCTTTTAATTGGTGAAGAAATTTTCTCACTGCCCGGAATGCTGGATGATACTGCCCGAAATCAAGCCACCTGGCTTACCGAAGATATTCTGCGGATCGTGTTGATTTTGTTCCTGATTATTGCTGCAACGCTAAAAATGCTGGGGGTAATATGAAGCGAGTGGTCCCTGTTCTCATCGCGGTGTTAATCGGGCTGTTCGTCCTGGCCGGGTATGTCTTGCAAAGTCTGTTGGCCCCTGTCCTGATCATGTTTTTAAATTGGGGTGTTTTGCTGGTAGGGGTGGCCTTGTTAGTTGGTATGGGTCATCTCCTGGTTTTTCACTTCTCGCGACTGATCAACGACCAGGAAAAACCGTTTTACAGTCTGATTGTTTTGTCCGCTTTCACCCTCACACTGGTTGGGGGCCTGGTCCTATCCCTCCAGGATGTTTTCTTCCGGAACCTGGTCCTGAATATCCTGATCCCGATCGAAGCGGGTTTATTGGCGATCCTCGCGATTACACTGGTTTATATGAGCCTCTACCTGATCCGCACCCGGGGTTGGACGGTGATGTCGGTCTCATTTCTGGTGAGTGCCATTATTTCATTGCTGCTTAATCTCGGTTACGTACCCACCCAGCCTGGAACTCGTATAGGTGAACTGGTGGCTTTTTTAAGAAGGCTACCCATCGTTGGTGTCCGTGGAATTTTGTTGGGCATAGCCCTGGGCGGCCTGCTCGTCGGCTTGAGAGTCATATTGGCCATTGATCGACCTTATGGGGATGAACCATAATGCCTGAATGGATCTGTCCTGAGTGTGGTGCTGAAAATCCCCAATCGGCGGAACGCTGTCTGAACTGCCACGTCATCCGGGAAGAAGACCTGGAAGGAGATTTGCCGGAGGCGATTGAACCAACGCCGCCTGATCAAGTTAACATCATTCCCCAGGAAGGCCAGGATTTACCCGAGCTTTTACATTCACTCAAAGAAGATGGGGAGAAAGCCGTTGAGGCCTCCCAGGATGAGGAACAGTCTCTGGAGAGCTCTTCGGAGCAGCCAGACCCCTTTGAAAAACCTGAATCGGATGACGAGATTCCGGATTGGCTGGAGAGAATCCGCAAACGGGCGCAAGAAGAGGGGGATTCAATTGGCGAAATCACACAAAAAATCATGGCAGCGCAGGAAAGTCTGGTCGAAGATCAGGACGCAGAACAGCGACGGAGATTTGAAACCTGGGTTCAATCCATTAAAAGTCAGCTTGAAGATCAGTCAGGTGGTGAAGATGATGATGAGGATGACCTGGAGTCGATCACAGATGACACCCATCCGGTTGAGCCAGATTGGTTAAAACGTCTGCGCAAGGCGCGTGAGGGGGATGAGCAAGAAGGGTCTGAGCAACCGGATATCCAGGGCGATAGTCTTTTACAATGGTTGGTAGCCCTTGAAGATGGCGACGAAACAGCCCTGTTGGCCCTCGAACAAATCCAAAATCTTGAAGGCGGGGTGGGAGAAGAAACCCAGAGAACGAGCTTCACCGGGGATGAGTCTGTCAGCGAGGAAACACAGGAAGTCAGGATTGATGAACCGGTTCTGCCAGCTTACAAACCAGCATCAATAATTGTTTCCCCTCAGGAAGACTTTCATGCTCAGCAGCTTGCCGCCACGATCCGTGATGAATACACGCCCATACCTGGCAGTGACCACACCCGAGCCAGATCTTCATGGCTTGTTCGTTTGGTGATCGCCGGAATCATGCTGACAGCCCTCAGCCTGGCCCTCTTTGGAGGATTTAACCCGAGCGCACCCCAGAACTCACCTCAACCGCATCATGAAGGGGTCATCACCTGGCTGGAAACGTTACCGGATGAACCGGCAGTCTTGCTGGTATTTGATTACCAGGCTGGTTTTTCTGGCGAAATGATGCGCCTGAGCCGGCCTTTTATGGTATCTCTGCAGGAGATGAACAGCCACCTGACCGTTATTTCCACCACGGCGTCCGGTGTGCTGCTTAACCAGCAATTATTGGTTGATGATGTGTTGGTGGAGGACATTTCCATCACGGATCTTGGCTATCTCCCCCTGGCTTCATTCGGCGCTTTCAGTCTGGGTTTGCAAAACCAGGTGGCTGTCAACCCTGCCTTCCTGCCGGAACCAGTTATGCCTCTCTCGTCTTTGTCCTTTGACGGGATTGTGATTCTTTCCGGGGACTATGAAGGCAGCAGGGGCTGGATCGAGCAATTAACCGCCCTGACACCTGAAACACCCCTATTATTACTGGTCACTGCCCAGGCCGGGCCGATTGTTATGCCCTATTGGGAATCTGGTCAGGTAATCGGCCTTGTTGCAGGTAAATCTGAGGCTTTGGTGCTTGAGTCCGACCAGGTTGAAGATCGGTGGCTGGGCAATCGCTGGGGAGCTTACCGGGTCGGTGTGTTGATCACGATTGGGTTCATCGTGCTTGGGGTCATCATTAATGACAACCGGGATGCAAATGACGACTCGCATTGGGGGGAGCTATGAATCTGAGTGAAATTGTCTGGGGCTTGATCGGATTTTTGCTGACAGTGATGGTGCTCAGCTATCTGATTGGTGACAACCTGTTTTTCAGGTTGGCTGGCTATCTTTTTGTGGGCGTGATGGCTGGCTTTCTGTCGGTGGTTATTATTCGCCAGATTTTATGGCCCTATTTGCTTATCCCGCTGGTTCATGGCTCCTGGCTTGAACGATTATGGGCATTGATTCCCCTTGGTCTGGTTATATTATTGGTATTGGGGCAATTCAAACGCTTCACAGGCTTCAGCCGTTATCCCCTGGCGTTCCTGGGGGGGGTGGCTGCTGCGCTGGCCATCGGGGGTGCGGTATTCGGCACAATCATGCCCCAAACACAGGCGGTCATCGAGATTTTTGATCCGGTTGTCTGGTATGCCGTTCCAGGCCGGACCTGGCTTCGCATAATCGATGCTGTGGTGATGCTCTTGGGCACGATCGGAACCCTCAGCTATTTTCACTTTGGACGGCAATGGCGCGCTCATTCTAACATAAAGGCTGAAGAAAGGCCCTTTATTCTGGAAACCTTGAGTGGTGTTGGTCAGGTCTTTATTGGAATTGCCCTTGGCGCTGTATTTGCGGGGTTGTTTTCCAGTGCTCTGGTTGCCCTGATTGACCGCATCCTCTCCATTGGGCAATTCATCCTGCTTGTGGTGGGAGCCAGTTGATGGATAAAACAACGCCTCTCCAACGCGTTTTAGGTCTGGATATCGGGCGGATAAATACTCGGGCGATGTTGTTCGGTATTTATCAGGAAAAATACCGGTTGTTAGGCAGCCAAAGTGCTTCGACCAGCCTGGGAAACGAACAAAGTCTTGCACATGATGTTACCAGGGCGATTGACCTGCTCCAGGAACAAACTGGTGTGATGATTTCTCGGAGTGGCGCCAGCCAGGTGCTGGCACATGATCCCCTTGGCAGGGGGGCAGACCGGCTCGCTCTGGTGGCTTCAGTTGGCGATAGCATTCCCACTGTCCTGTTAGGATTGGCACCGGCTGGTTCACTCAAAGCTGGAAGGGCTCTGGTTGATTCACTTCCACTTAAACTTAAGGGTGTTTTTGACATTGGCAATTTGTTGGATGAACCGGGCGTTATCAGGGATATATTGTTGTCGCGGCCTGAAATCCTGATCCTCACCGGGGGTGAGGATGCTGGTGCAGAAACTTCCATCATGCGCTGGATTGAGGCGTTGCGTACGGTCTGCCTTCAGTTTCCTGAACCGGTCAAGCCCTTAATCCTCTATGCCGGCAACCCGCTTATCCAATCTGCTGTTAAGCGCAGCCTGGAGCCTCTTGCAAAGCTTCTGGTTGCCCCGAATATCCAACCCGAGCATGGAACGTATGATCTCGTACCGGCTGCTGTTTATCTGGACCGTGAGATCATCAAAAAATGGGGTAATGCAAATCCAGGATTGGCTGACCTTACCGATCATTCAGCTAACCATACCGGCACAGTAACTTTTGCGCAGGATCGAATGATGCGTTACCTGAGCCGCGCCAAACAAACAGCAGATAATGACGGTCGCAAAGAAGGTTTGCTGGCTGTCAATCTCGGTGGCGCACATACGAGGATTTCCGCTGGCATGCGTGGTTTGGCCGGGACGGTCGAGCTGCCGGTCTGGCAGGGCTTACCGGGTCACGATGCTGTTTCAGCATGCCAGGCTATCCACAAATGGTCCGTTGAACCCGTTTCTTTCCAGGAAGCAGAAGTGTATTATCAACAGCAAGCGCTGTTTCCCGGTCTGATACCGGATACCCAAAAAGAGCTTGCCCTGTCGCTTGCCTACGCCCGCCATCGCTTGCAGAGGGGACTGGCTCGCTTATCCAGGAATTATGATTGGTTTGCTTATGATCAGGATGCGGGTTTATCAGGTCATTATGAACCGATTATTGCCAGCGGGGCGATTCTTACCCGGGCACCCACCCCAGGACATGTGATGGCTGTCCTGTTAGATGGCATTCAGCCCAGGGGGATCACGACCATCGTTCTGGATCGCTACCAGGTACTGCCCCTGTTAGGCAAGGTGGCAGAAGCCGAGTCGTTATTACCCGTACACCTGCTTGAATCGGATGCTTTTGTGAATCTGGGAACTGTGGTTACAGCAGTGAGCGACCTGCCTTCAGATCGGCTTGTTCTGACGGTTGATGTTCAGCTTGATTCCGGTCAGTCCTATACGGTTGAAATCGGTCAGGGTTACCTCAGGCGGCTTGACATTCCTGTTGGCGTTTCGGCAGTTTTAAATTTACAACCCCATCACCGGACCGATGTGGGTTTTGGTGGGGCAGGTATTGGCGGCCGGCTCAAAGTCATCGGAGGCCAGCTCGGTGTGGTCATTGATGCTCGTGGGCGTCCTTTGCGTTTACCCACCGATTCTACAACTCGGACAGCGACAATTCAGCGCTGGTTATGGGCTCTGGGCGTATGAGAGAGATTTTGCTGGACCATGGAGGTTGGCAGTGGATCATATAGCACAGGGTCTGACAGGCCTTATCCGGCGTGAACGCCGATTGCCATTCAGCGGGCAGGTTCTGGTCAAAGAAGGAGATCGGGTTAGCCCTGACCAGGTAATTGCCGTAGCAGAATGGGGCAGTGATGTCTTAATCCTTGATATTGCCCGGGCATTGAACCTTTCACCAGATGAGGCAGGTGAGTACCTCGTCCGTAAGGTCGGTGACCGGCTTCAACCCGATGATGTCATCGCACAAAAGGATGGTGCAATCCCCCGATTGGTGCGGTCGCCTGTGAACGGTACGCTGGTGGATTGTCGCCAGGGGCGGGTTGTTTTGCAAACAGCGGTTGCCAGCATCGAAGTCTGCGCAAATATGATCGGTATTGTGGAGACAGTCCTGCCGGAAGAAGGTGCTGTCATCACGGCCCATGGGGTCCTGATCCAGGGGGTCTGGGGGAACGGAAAAATAGGAATGGGGCCAATCCAGGTTGTTGATCAGGTAACTGACATGTTCGTGGAAGCGTTAGCAGAAAATGGGGCAGAGCATGGTCCTGTGGTTGTTGCTGGTTGGTGTGAAAAAGCATCGGACATCAAACACCTTGCAGACCTGGGGGTGGGAGGCGTAATTGTTGGATCAATGACTCCGGATTTGATCGCAGCAGCCGTCGATGTGCCAGTGCCCGTGATCGTGCTCAATGGTTTTGGGCCGTTCTCAACAGATCCAGATCTTATTAACCGGTTGAAGGAACGGCAAGGTGAGGTTGCCAGTGTGAATGCCTCACCGGCTGATGTTTTCACAGGGCATCTTCCGGAGGTCATCATCCCAACGGTAAAACCTGACCAGGAACTGCAGTCGGAATCGCCTGCCGAGTTGGAAATTGGGCAGAAGGTCAGGTTGCTTTCAGGAAAAGCAGCAGGTCAGATGGGCACTGTGGTGGAATGCCCGGAAACCCCGATCCTATTTGAAAGCGGTGTGGAAAATTTTGCAGCCATTGTCAATCTTGGGAACGGTGAAGATGTGACAATCCCGGTTGATAACTTGCTGATCGTCCAAAATTGATTAATTGAAAAATGTCAGGGTGTGGGGGTCTGCGTGTTGACCAGAGATCCCAATATCCAACCGGTTTCACCGGTTTGGGTGAGAACCCTGAACCAGCGCGTACCAGCCTGTGGAACATATTCATCTAAGATTTCAACCTGCTCCGCATTATTGAGATACGTCACCACCAGGGAATCAAAAGCCGGTTCTTGGCGCACAATGGCGCCCATAGCTGAGTCAACGTCAGCCCAATAAGTCGTCGGTTCAATTGTCGGTGTTGCTGTGGAGGTATTTGTGGGCATGGGGGTCTGTGTTTCTGTGGGTTCCACAATGTGAGCGGTTACTGTGGCTGTTGGTGAATGTTCAACTACGGGTTCATGTGTGGCAGATGGTGAAGCGATTGCCAGCTGGGTGGGTGAAGGTGAAGGCTGGATGGCAACCTGTGTTTGAGGAGGCGCAATGTGAAAGCTCCCGCTGATCAAGGCCAGTGTAATGGCCAGGGGGACGATGGCCATCAACCA
>SKPR01000084.1 GCA_007119455.1 Candidatus Brevefilum sp.
ATCACTTATCCCAAAAATTATGATTCACTAATAGACACCTGAAACCAGGTTTGTTCCAGAAATTCTACCTGCTTATACTCTGCACTAAACGGCCATATCGATGATTGCAGTGGTATTAATAAGAATAAACACTATGATAGGAAAGAATTATGAAAAGAAAAAATTATTAAATTTGGGCAACTCGAAGGATGATGCGTGTTTTGATTTCTTCATTGTTGTGAAATTTCAATAAGTAGACTAGAAATAATTTTGGGATTCATCAGAATGGTTTTATAATAAATATGTTATCTGGTGTCACCGTTTTGACAGATATTGAAAGCAATGATAGACTGTCACCACTGCGGATGATGCCCCATTGGGCGTCTTTTAATGTGAAGAGGATGTGAAAAAATGAGAACGATTACCTGGAATGATGAAGATCATGTCATTGAGATGATTGATCAGCGGATACTTCCGCGCGAATTTAAAATCAACACTTACGATAATTACAGGGATGTTGCAGAAGCCATCCGCTCAATGGTTATCCGTGGGGCTCCAGCCATCGGTGCTGCTGCTGCCTTTGGCATGGCAATGGCCGCCTTCAATTCAGAGGCATCCACCACGGATGGATTGTTGATTGATCTTAAGAACGCTGGCGAGGTCTTGAATAAATCCCGGCCAACGGCTGTTAATCTTTCTTGGGCCGTTCGCCGGATGATGGGTGCTGCCGACGGATTTAAAGGATCAGCCGATGAACTACGCCAGCACCTGCTGTCTCTGTCCAAACAGATTGCGGATGAGGACGTTGAAATCAATAAACGCATGGCGGAATATGGTGCCGCTCTGATTGATGATGGCGATCATGTTGTCCACCATTGCAACACAGGCGCCCTGGCGACGGTGGATTGGGGGACTGCCTTAGGCGTGATCCGGATGGCTCACGAACAAGGAAAAAAGATCCATGTCTTTGTGGATGAAACCAGGCCGCGTTTACAGGGCGCTCGCCTCACAGCCTGGGAGCTGGAACAATATGGGATTTCTTATGACGTTATTACTGACAATTCTTCCGGTTACCTGATGCGGAAGGGGTTGGTGCAAAAGGTATTTTTTGGTGCCGATCGGGTGGCCGCCAATGGTGATGTAGCCAATAAAATCGGGACATATATGCTTTCACTCGCCGCCTACGATAACGGCATCCCGGCCTATTGTGTTTGTCCGGTTTCGACAGTGGATTTTGAGCTTGACCGGGGGAGCCTCATCCCGATTGAAGAGCGGGAAGAAGCTGAAGTTCTCGATCTGACCTTGATGGGTAAATCCGTTGCTCCTGAAAGTGCAACAGCCAGGAACCCTGCATTTGATGTCACCCCACACCGTCTGGTTTCGGGTTGGGTGACTGAAAAAGGTGTGATTTATTCACCCTTTAAAGAGAATTTACAAGCCGCACTGGAAGATTAAGGATTCAATAATGAGCATTATTTTAACCGGGTCGATCGCTTATGATTACCTGATGTCCTTTCCTGGCTATTTTAAAGACCATATCCTTCCTGAACATCTGGATTCGATCAGTTTGTCGTTTTTAGTGGATGACATGGTCAGGCAACCAGGTGGTGTTGCAGCGAATATCGCTTATACCCTGGGGCTATTATGCGAAAAACCACGGCTGGTCGCGACAGCCGGTGTGGATTTTGGTGAATATCGGGAAATGTTAGAAGATGCCGGTGTGGATACATCCGGCGTTAAAATCATTGAAAGCAAATTTACCGCTTCGTTTTTTGTGAATACAGATCTCTCCAATGCGCAGATTGCCAGTTTTTATGCTGGCGCCATGGCTGATGCCGGATTGATTTCAATGAAAGACCTGCGGCTTACGGCTGATGATCTGGTAATGATCTCACCCAATGCGCCGGATGCCATGATCCAGTATGCTCTGGAATGCCAGGAATTGAGTATTCCTTATATCTTTGACCCGAGCCAGCAAATTGTTCGTCTGGATGAGGATAGCTTACGGGCAGGTATTCAAGGAGCAATAGCTTTGTTTGCTAATGGATACGAGTTTGAGTTGCTGCAAAAACATGCCAGACTCACTGCTGAAGAAATTATGAATTCCGTGGATTTTTCGGTCATCACCCTCGGTGAAGAAGGATCTGTTGTTTATCAGGGTAGTGAATTATTAGGCGAGGTTGGCATTTTCCCCCCAACAATTATCAAGGATCCAACCGGGGTGGGTGATGCCTATCGGGCAGGCTTTTTTAAGGGTTATCTCCACGAGTTTGACCTGGTGCTCTGTGCCCAGATGGGGACTTTGGCTGCAACCTATTGCCTGGAAGAACCCGGACCGCAATCCCAGTGTTTTTTAATGAAGGATTTTGTCACCCGTTTTCGAAGTCAGTTTGACGACAAGGGTGTGCTCGATATATTTCTAAAAGAAGAATAAAACAAACATCAACCAAGAACGACATTTAATAATCTGGAGGATTGAATGGATAACTATGATATCAAGAACATAAACCTGGCTGAAGGCGGCCGGCGACGCATTGAATGGGCGGAGCGGGAAATGCCCGTGCTCCGTTCTATTTTAGAGCGCTTCAAGCGGGAACGGCCCTTTGATGGCATTCGTATGGCAGCCTGTCTGCATGTGACCACCGAAACGGCCAACCTGATGCGCGCCTTGCAGGCTGGCGGGGCGGATGTGGTGTTAACCGCATCGAACCCCCTCTCAACCCAGGATGATGTGGCAGCCTGCCTCGTCTCTCATTTTGAGATCCCGGTCTTTGCCATTAAAGGTGAGGATAATGTTACCTACTACAAACATATTGATGCAGCGCTCGATCACCGGCCTCACCTGACCATGGATGATGGCGCAGACCTGGTCAGCACACTGCATAAAGATCGACGTGATCAACTCAGCGAGATTATTGGTGGGACCGAAGAAACAACCACCGGTGTGATCCGTCTGCGAGCGATGGCTGCGGATGGCGAGCTAAAATTCCCCGTGGTCGCTGTCAACGATGCGATGACCAAGCACTTTTTTGATAACCGCTATGGCACCGGGCAATCGACCGTTGATGGGATCATCCGGGCCACCAACATTCTGCTGGCAGGGAAAACCTTTGTTGTGGGTGGTTACGGCTGGTGTGCCCGTGGGCTGGCGATGCGTGCCCGAGGGATGGGGGCGAATGTGATCGTCACAGAAATTGATCCGCTCAAAGCGTTAGAAGCTGTCATGGATGGCTTCCGCGTGATGCCGATGCTTGAGGCTGCGCCTATCGGTGATTTGTTTGTGACCCTCACCGGTGATATCAATGTGGTGGATAAACACCATTTTGAGGTCATGAAAGATGGCGCGATTGTGGCTAACTCAGGTCATTTCAACGTTGAAATTAATATTCCTGCGCTGGAAGAAATGGCAGAGGAAAAGAAGCTTGTGAGACCCTTTGTGGATGCCTATACCCTGCCCGATGGACGCATCATCCATATTTTGGGTGAGGGACGCCTGATCAACCTGGCGGCTGCAGAAGGCCACCCGGCCAGTGTGATGGACATGTCCTTTGCCAACCAGGCCCTGAGCGCTGAATATATGGTTAAGCATGCTGAGAAACTGGAAAACAAGGTCTATGCAGTACCTGTAGATATTGATATGGAGATTGCCCGTTTAAAACTGGAAGCTATGGGTATCACTATTGATGTTCTGACCCAGGAACAGATTGAATATCTTAATTCCTGGCAGGAAGGGACATAGTTTTCTGTTTGGTAAAAAATCAGAGGTTACCATCTCATTTAGGTGGTAACCTCTTTTTTATTGAGATTTACTAATCTTGGTTTACAGTCTGGACATGCGTCGCAGAAAAGTTTCCTAAAACTTGTTCACTACAGGCAGATTAAAAAAATCCGCAAGTCTTACTCATCCACTTCGTTTTCATCGAGATCGTCATCGTAGTCATCATCGTTATCTGACCAGGGCGTCGAAGGGTTTGTGACCAGTGCCTGTTCCCGGACGGCTTTTTCAATTTCCAATCGCAGTTCTTCATTTTGCCGCAGGAACTCTTTTGAATTTTCCCGGCCCTGACCAAGGCGAATATCGCCATAGGAATACCATGACCCGTGTTTATCGATAATGTCCATATCCACACCCAGGTCAAGCACATCACCCACCTTTGAGATGCCCTCATTATACATAATGTCAAACTCAGCAGTCCGGAAGGGGGCTGCAACCTTGTTTTTGACCACGCGGACTCGCACCCGGTTGCCGGTGATCTCAGAGCCGACTTTTATGGATTGAATCCGTCGCACGTCCAGGCGGACTGAGGCGTAGAACTTGAGGGCATTGCCCCCCGTCGTTGTCTCCGGGTTGCCAAACATCACGCCAATCTTATGCCTGAGCTGGTTGGTAAAGACCACGGCTGTCCGGGTCTGGTTGATTGCCCCCGACAGTTTACGCATTGCCTGTGACATCAGGCGGGCCTGCGTCCCCATGGTAGGATCGCCCATGTCACCTTCGATCTCGGAGCGGGGAACAAGGGCTGCCACTGAATCGATCACAACAATGTCCACTGCACCTGAACGCACCAGTGTCTCAGTGATTTCCAATGCCTGTTCACCCATATCAGGTTGCGAGATCAGAAGTTCATCAACATTGACGCCGCACTTGGCGGCATAAACCGGGTCAAGGGCATGCTCCATATCGATGAAAGCTGCCGTGCCTCCCAATTTTTGGGCTTCAGCCACAATATGCTGGCAGACTGTCGTTTTCCCTGACGCCTCAGGCCCATAAATTTCTGTGATCCGAGCCCGGGGAATACCGCCCACGCCCAGCGCAATGTCAAGGGAGAGTGACCCGGTGGGGATGGCATCGACGGCGAGGTGTTTTGCCTCACCCAGTTTCATAATCGAGCCTTCTCCATACCGTTTAACAATATCTTTTAGAGCTTTATCAAGAACCGTCTTCTTAGCCTCATCCATAGCGCCATCCTTGTTTTTGGTTTTGTTGTGGGAGTATTCTCCTGAATTTATGCCTTTGTTTACCAAAATTTATTATAGCCCATATACCCATCAGGGCTTAAACTCAATTCTAGCACAAATGTTCAGTCTGTCAAGCGGATCATTGTGCGGCGTCGAAGATCACAAAGGGGTCAAAAAGCTGGTAATAGCCGCTCATCCGCCAGAGGCAGTAATTGCCCAATTGTTCATATGTATTGGTGTTTTCATAATGCGCCATGGTCTCAAATTCGGCCCCAGCAGGGCCCAGGCGGGTCTCAAGATGCAGGTGGGGGTTGCTTGAACGGCCGGTATTCCCGACAGTTCCCAGTTTTTGTCCACATTCGATCCTTTCGCCACGGTCAAAAGGTGGCTTAATCTCCATATGGGCATACAGGTGGTAAACAGAATATTCTCCAGAAAGCCGGGGTTGGGGCACATCGGGACAATACAGGCGATAATGCGGGTCTTCCGGCACCGGGAGGTAGTTTTCCATTAATTGGCTTTGAAGAGTGTCAGGCAGATCTGCCAGCGGCGTTTCAATCAGGAGTGTATAGCCGTAGGGGATATCATCATCCAATGCCACCACAACCTGGCCGGATAGAATGGCATAAATTTTGATCCCTTCGATCGATTCCCGCTCACCACGCCGGTAGTAAGCAAAGTCAACGCCGTGATGACCTTCGTCCCGGCCGAAGCCTGGAATGTCGAGGGGATGGGTGATGATTTCCGGAAGGGTCTCGAGTGTTTCATCTTCCAGGGGTGAGCAGACTTCGAAAGCGGTGCTTGCTAATTCCTCAAGCAAAACAGCTTCGGTTGCGGTTGGTGAAGGTATTGCTGTCGGTGTCAGAATCTCAGTCGCCGTTGGTAAAGGGGTATGCGTTGGTGATGGTAATGATGCGCTTGCAGGTGGCGTGATTATGGCAGACGATGCCCCTGTTTGGCAAGCAGCCAGGAGGATAACCAGAACCAGGATCGAAAACTTAATCATCCAGGTTTGATCCTTCGGCATTCCATATAAAATCTTTTTTCTTTGGCCTCCCCCATGGAGAAGGTTTTGCGAGGAAGGGCACCATCCAGGATGACGGTTTTGAACAGATCGCTTTTATCCATACCTGGGATATAAAACCCGGTGTTTTTGGGCAAGGTCCCCTTCTCAAATAGAACTTCACTGCCATGAACATAATCAATTTTCTCAGCGCCGTCTCCATCCATAAACGCATTAAGAAATTTTTGGAGGGTGCCAACCGGAAGGTTGTCATCTGGATCGTGAATCTCGATCAGATTAAGGCTGTCCTGGTTGATCATACCGATTTGGTGCCAGGGTTCGGCAGCCTCATCAACAATTCTTATCAGATCTTCCCGTAAGTCAATCTTTTGGATGGTAAGACGTTCTCCCCAGAACACGTGCATTTCCTCAAGAATATCCTTTTGCAGGTTGAACAAAAGCCGATGGATGGGTTCGAATGTTAATGCTGGATCGTGGACATTCTCGATTTCAACCAGGGCAAATCGGGCGGGATGATCCATACCGACCTGGGGTTTTATTTTCTCCCAGATAGATTTAGCTGTCGCTAATGAATGGTTGCCGTCACCCATGGCAAACAGGAGCGGATAATGTTGACCCTGTTCTAAATTGTATTTACCTGAAAAAGTTTCCGGTTCAAT